>JAZSKL010000168.1:0-3743 GCA_045534855.1 Acutalibacteraceae bacterium | reverse complement strand
CGTATAAGGTACGATCATATAACCGTCACGCAGATTATCCCAATAGAGCGAAACCCTGCGGGAAATCGGCTTGGAGCTAAATGACATAGGTTGCTTTTTCCAAGTAACGATCATTTCGCCTGTAAGCTTCAGGTCATTATCATCGGGATGTACGGCGATAGTGTTAGTCTTGGGATCGTAGGTGAACTTCTTGTTTGTCATAGTGATAACATAGTTTTCACCATTACGGAAATCAGACTTTCTTTCGGGATCGTTCCAATCGTTATAAATAGCAGTTTTGCCCTCACCTGTAATAAGGTCAAGGTAATCCATATTAAAGAACTCATCAGGAAGCTGTATCTGACGTACAAATTGCTTCATTACGATTTCGGGAACGTCCTTTTGTTCGGTAGCAAAGTCTAGCACGTTGTCACGGCGACCTGCTTCGTAAAGTTTCCATTCCTTATCAAGAAGGTTTAACTCAGCAGAATATCTACCGCCCAAAGCCTGTGCCTCAAGAGCCAATTCTAAATAAATACCTACTTGAATCAGCAACGCACCGCTATATTTGGTTGTTTTTCCTTTAGATGTGGTATATTTAAGCTCGTAGAAGAAGTAACCGTACAGTTTTGTATATGCACCTGCTCCGGCACTAAAGCCTACCGAACCGAGCTTCTTTGAAATTGCATAAACAGAGAATTCCATCTCAATGCCGACTTTAAGACCAATACGTCCCATTGCATAGAAGCAGAATTCGTATGCCTTCTCCACAAGGTCGATAGTATCTGAATATACCTCGCCCGCTTTCACACTTATAGTAAATACGTGACGTTTGCCTTCGAGGTATTCAAAATCGAAGCCAATAGAGATACTGGCATCAAGCTGAACCACAAAATCTACCGCAAAGCTAATGTTGATAAGCGGAATACCAAATGGGAAGCTCTGTTTAACCTCGGTAATATTCTTCTCAACAATGCGAATCCAATCAGATTCTGCTTTCACCATTTCGGAATATTTCTGAATCAACTTATTGTGGTTTTCTTCTCCATTTTCCTCTTCGGTGTTTTTCTCGAGCAATTCTTTAATCTCGTTTGCCATATCAATGGCATCACCTACATAGTCACCCTCATCATTATCATCATTTTCCTTGGTAACCATAGTAGCGTTAAACGAAATGTAGGTATAATTCATTACGTCAACATTTGCTGTTGCTCTTATATCGGAAATATAAGGAATTATAACCGCCCAATCCCAAACAGCATCGGCGCTTGCACCAAAGTCAACACCGACCTCCTCAATAAAGCTGCCTGTAACGGTGATTTCAAGATGACCATCAGCTTCGTTGGCTGTAATAGTAAAGACTACCATTACATCAAGGCTGATTGAAAGACCCTTTTTGTCGGCATTAGTGCCGTTAATATCACCAAGATGTGTGGGATTTTTACTTATCGTTGCCTTAACAGAGACTTTCTTAATCTCGGCTTTAATTCCTCCGCCTGACATAAGCTTAAGTTGTTCGGGAGAAACTGTTGCGCCATCCTTGAGCGTAACCTTATAGTCCTCAAGGTTCATATTTTTATTAAGTTCATTAAAGTTATCGGTAGCAAGGGAAAGAGAAGTTAAATACAATGCCGCTTCTTCGGCAAAGCCGCTGTCCATAGCCTGCTGTTCGATTTCGGACTCAATATCCGAGGTATCCATACCCTCCAACAGCTCACTTGCGGACATCTCTTTTTCGGTGTAAACATCCATACAAGACTTTACATCTTCCCAGTTTACCTTAATAAAAGTTATGGTGGTAGTATCATTATTATTTTCTTTTACTTTAGTAATCTTGCCATAGCCTGTAAGTTTAGCGGCATTATCACCGCTGCTAACACCGTAGTCGCCGGTATAGAAAGCAAAGAAATCACCTGCATCAACAGAGGTCTTGCTATCCAAATTATTATAGAAATATATATCGGCTGAATAGTCTAAATACTTATTTTCTACCGTAACGGTATTTGCATTGTTATCGGTATCAGCAGATTCCGGCAAAGGAAGTATATCAGGAGTGAAAATAACATCTTCGGCGTCCGCACTCTCGTAAGTATACTTATTACCGCTTACATCGGTAATTTCCAAGTATGCCATATCGCCAAGTTTATCTTTAGGTGTGTCTTTTGTTCTGTTAGTAGGAATTTCTCCGTCATAAACACAAACAATGTCACCCTTTTTAACCGCATTGTTTCCATTATAGGTAAAACTGCCGGTTGAAAGATCGGCAACAGTTACGGTATTACCGTCAGCCTCATACAAAGCCAAATCTAAAGTAGAAACACTTTGTCCGTTGTTAACAATATTGCTTACCTTGTTTAAAGGAAGATATATAATATCGCTCTGTGCAGTAAGATTCATAACCTCATCACGATGAATGGTTATGTTGTACTCACGAGCCGTTGCGGGCCGGTTCTTAAATGTAAGCTTATCACTTAAAAGTGTAATTCTGTAAGAACAACCCTCACGGAAGCCATTTTTACCTTTGATGGTAAAAGCACCGGTAGTACCGCTTATTTCAACTATATCTTTAGCATTTGGATCGGTTAAATCATCTACCTTTATTGCCGCCAGAACATCATCAGCGGTCATATTCGGGTCAGAGGATAAAACTGTAATGGCAAAGTCAGGCTTCACGTCAACCGCACTCGCAAAATTAACAACATCCAAAGTATCAAGCGGTGCCTGCTCTAACCAGTTAGCATAGAGGGTCATATTACCCGTAACCTTATCGGTGCTTGCTACGGGTTGTTTGAGTGTTGCATCATAGCACCAACCAACGAAGATATGCTCCGCCCAATATGGTGTTTCCAAGGTGCTTATAAGAGTACCCTCCAACACTACTTTATCGGCGATATCCGCGCCTCCGCCCGTTTCAAACTTAACGGTGAAGCGTTCCAAACCGCGCAAAAGCACAACATCATACCCGCCTACTATATATCGGCGCAGATTTGTTACATCCTTCTCGGTAACATAACCATCCGCATTTACATCTGCTGCAAGGGTGTTAATTTTCACACCATATCCGCCTGCAATATGGCGGCGAACTAAATTTACATCAAGCGCGTTTATGTATCCATCGCCGTTTACATCACCCGGAGTATACGATGATACTGCTTGAGATGAATTATTGGCATTAGCGATTACTCCGGCATACACCGATTGTAAAAGGGATACAACGACCAACATAACAGCAATAAGCCGTTTGAATTGTTTATTCTTCTTTTTTAACATTGTATTCCCTCCTTACTTAATTGTGATTGTGCCATTTTCTAAATATATTTTAGGCTCTTTGTAATTCTCATCAAAAATAGCACCTTTATCATAGGAAAGCTCAACCTTATATTTGCCTGCGGTTGCGCCTTCATTAGCCTTAAATGTAATTGTAAATAATGCGCCATCCTTCTTATCCTCTTTAGAAAGCTCCAAAGCATCCAACATAAAGGTATAGGGAGAAGTTGTAGTTTTAAGGCCGGGACTTGTTAAGGTAAGTCCGGTATATTCGGTTTTAGTAGCTTCCTTAAAGGAAAGTACCTTATCATCAACAGAAACCTTTAGAACCGCACCCATAATACCGGGGTTATTGATAATACGGATATTCATTGTTACTTCGTCCGTACCTTTATTAACCTCAACGTGTTCTGCATAAATCACAGCTTTAGTAGTGGTATATGTAGCCGTTATCACCAAATCAGAAGTAACCTTATCAAAAGACTTGTCCCAACCTG
>JAZSKL010000165.1:0-3835 GCA_045534855.1 Acutalibacteraceae bacterium | reverse complement strand
AGCTTTTGTCTTCCTAAGACCGCTTGGCCTCCGACTTTGTTAAAATAGGCGCAACTGCATACACCCCGACAAATAAAGCTAACCAAATTTTGCTTTTAAACAGCGGCTTATCCTTATTATAAAAAACAAGTTCTCTTATTACGCTGATAGATGTAGTAAGAACAATTGTGTAACGATCTTTCGGCAAAAAATGCAATATCCATAAAATATCAATTAAAAGCTTACAAAAGATAAGCCTTTTACGGTCATTTTGTTGATACATTATAATAGCTACAGCTATTGCCGCAAAACCAACAAATTCAATGAAAAAATTTTCCATTTTTTAAATCACCAGCTGCTTTTCTATGCCGTTACCACTCATTGTAACGGTAGAAGCATTATAATCGACCGTAACGGTATAGCCGTTTGAATATTCAGTTTTGAAAACACCGTCAGCAATGCGGTTATGGCTTTGCATAAATGCAAAACGAACCTCTTTAAGCCAGTCATAATCATCTGCCATTTGCTTGATTTTTGAAACCGAATCCTTCATTTCTTCTTTTGTTTCACAACGCAGGTCTTCATTACCCATCCAATTTTTACCCTCGGCAAAATTGGCATAAATACAAGCGAGCGGTCTGCCGCCGAATTCAAAGTATTTAAGGCGGTTTTTCTTGCCCTTTGCAGGATAATTAAGTGTATATGTACCCGGATTATAAAGGATTATACCGTGATAAACTATCTGCCAAAAAGGTATTGGTTCATCACATATTTCAGGCATATCCTCACCCGAAAGCAAGAAACTGGTATACATGGCATAATCAAGTGCCGAAGCCGCAAAATCATAACCCGATTCAGATGAAAAGCCGCCAAATACCTTTCTGCCTCTTTCCATAAATTTTCTGTACCATTCGGCACTTTGTTTTCGAGTTAAAGGATGATTTTTATCGTGGCATTTAAGCAACGTTAAAATAGTTATAACATCGCTGTAATGAATACCCTCAAACCCTAATTCTTTAAGTTTTTCGTTATGTTCATAACCAAAACGCTCATACATACACTGCGGACAGATTTTATACGCTCTGCCGCTTGACCAGATATCCATAGTATGTAGACCGCCGTCTTTGGTTTTTAAAAGGTATTCTTCATCCCAAAGTTCGGAAACGGTATATGCATCAGAACCGTTTGTATGACCGACTATATTATAGCCATTATTCTTGGCTTTTTTAATAAGCTTTCTGAGCTTCTCTTCACCGCCGAGCTTAGGCTCTGCAGGAAAAATTTGCGGGTATCTGCCGTCATGCCCCATACGGTTCCAGCCAACAAGGCAAAATTCGGCATTATTTATGCCCTGTGCTTTAAATTCATCAACTATTTCACCAACAGCATCATATGTTAAAGCAACATGCATATCGGGTTCTGTTTCAAGGGTTTGATTTTCTTGCTTACTGGGAGCAGGTTTCCAACCCTGACGTACACGAATAGCCATAGCATCAGCAGCTCTTTTTAAGCGTTCATCCCTTTTAACTCTTTCTGAAAGCATTTCGCAGCCTTCAGTTTCTATTTGATGCTTACGGTAAATTCGTGCCATTTCAGAGTAATCACCGTTTTCAAGCTCATAATATTCAACAACTATATCTTCATCCGCAATATCGCCCTCAAGCAAAAAACGGGGATATGCGTAATAATTACCGCCTTTAACACCTGCAACAAGGGCGTAATCGTATTTACAGCCTGTAATTATGCCGAAAATGCCGCCCTGTTCTTTTTTATAGCCGTAGCAGTATATATGAGAAAATTCCGATGCATATTCGGTATCGGGACGCTCGGTAAAATATGTGGTTGATACACCCTTTAGACACTCAAAAGGAAGCACAAAATAGCCTTTATCGCCCGTTTTTGCAGTAAAATAATCATACAAAAAATCTACATATTCCACATTTTCTCCAACAACTTCTTTTGAAACGGAAACTACCGTTTTATTATCCATTACGGTAATTTGAGGTGTTATTTCCGAAATAGTACCATCTGTTTTAACAAGTCTTATTTTCATAATCCTCTTACCTCTAAGTAATCTTTGATTTGGCTATATATGTCTTCCATACCGTTTATAATACACATCATCTTTATTTGCCGTAATGTTTTGAATTACTCATAATGCACCTTATATTATATAAATCTTTCCTGTTTCATCCTCAAAAACATCTTTTGCCGTAAGGGATTCATCTGCCTTTACAAACGGAATTACATTTTGTTCGGGGGGAAGCGTTAAACCACGATATGCAAACTGATTTCCTTTTTCGCAAATATATGTATTGCCGCTAAATGCCGGCAACCACCTTTCATCACCTGCCGCTAAAACGATTATAGAGGTATTGTGCTTTACGGGGCGATCCGGTGAAGAATGAAGCGCGCGGTCGAAAATATTATTTTCAACCGTAAAATTACCACGGGTTAAATTATAGCTTTTATGCCAACCGTTTATATGCGTTCCCATATTCCAGTCCCTATGAACGAGGGTTCGCTGTTGACCAAATCCATAGCCTGCCATACGCATAATATTATCCTTTACCAAAACGCTATCCATTAAAACGGGGGCATCGGTAGTGGCTGATTTTTTTGCAAAATACTCAACCGAATAGATACATCTTTCAATAAGGTTTGACTGATAGCGAACATCCTTAAAAAGAAGTCCTACCGAGTGATTCGAACCTTGTTGATGGGTTACTCCTGCATCATAAACATCGTGTATCCAACAGTTTTCAACGGTATAACCATCACAATAAGAATGGATTTCCACACCGTTTCCATAGCGCGAAGGAAGATATTGGTTTTCCTGTGCACCTTTAATATAATAGGTTAAACCACCACCGATAAAACCGATTTCACAATTCTGTACGGTTATATTTTTCATAAATCCGCCGCCGATACCGTGAGCTCCGGCGAATTTCACCGCAATATTATCAATCACAACATTTTCACTGTTATAGGTAAGGAAAATCGTGTAAATACGGTCGTTAAATTCAATTGAATTAAAGATTTCACCGGGATTTCCCTTATCGCAACGAAGGAGTAATTTACCCTTTTTAGTGGTCGCATTACTGTTATTAAGAGTTACGGCAATATCTTCGGGTATTAAAGATAAAAACTGCATATCAGAAAGCTCTTCTATGCCAAATTCATATTTACCGTTAATAATTTCAGGGCAACGCTTTACAGCATATATTTCGCCGTCATCAAAAAAGATAGAGCCAACATCAATCATATCACGATAATAACACCATATATTTGATGTTCCCTCCAAAAGGCTCCATTTTTCGGCACCCTTACCATTTTCTGAAGAACTTGTTAATATAGGTTTTTCACCATCACCGTAGGAGGTATATGTAACATTACTGCCAACCGTCAATTGACCGCGGAAAATATCCCCGCGCTTAAAGCATACAAATGAAGGATTTTTATTTTCTTTAGTAAACACCGAATTAACCTTTGCAAGTGTTTTCCAAGCAGTTTCAGGTGTTTTACCATCATTATTATCATCGCCTTGGTTTGCAACATAGAAAACCGCAACATCATCTTTTGGAACAAGGCTTTTGCTATTAAGAATTTTTTCTTTTAATTCATTTGCTTTAACATCAACATTTTTAATAATATCCATTATTATCTCCTCCTTTTAAAGCAAGAAAATAAAGTAATTTTAAGGCAAATTATCTTATTTTTTTGTTTTATATGGTATCTAACCTCTCGATAATTACCACCGAGAGGTCAGATACAAAAATATTATTTTGATTATTTAATAAAGAACATTTCGCCTGTTGTGTCACCCAAGAAGTCAGCAACACTAAAATCTTCAGTA
>JAZSKL010000252.1:0-2068 GCA_045534855.1 Acutalibacteraceae bacterium | reverse complement strand
TGATATATCGCCTATGCGATATGATATACGGCGTTGCCGTATGATATATTTGCTCCAGCAAATATGATATAATATCCGTTCCTTCATATGCCGCAGGCATATATCATCGCACGACTGTGCGATATCATATCGAAGATATATCACCCGTTCCATCACGAACGGATATCATTGAAAAAAAGAGTCTTTTGTCTACCAGACAAAAGACTCTTTTTTTCGTGGTGGAGGTGAGGGGAATCGAACCCCTGTCCAAAAATCAATTCCTTTCGGTATCTCCGAGCGCAGATGCTTCTTTACATTCCCTCATACCGCCGTCAGGCATCAAACTTCGGTATTCAGTAGCTCCTGCTGCGTGACAAGGGCGGGAGCAAGCCCCTGTTCACGTTCACCACTAAATGACGCCCTCGCGAAGCCGTGGTACTCTTCGGTCGGACGGCAGCCTAATTAGGCTGCAAGTGCAACTTTATTGTTGTCAGTTAATTTTAAATTACGGATTTTATAGCGGTTCCGCACCGCTGCTCGCTGCCAAAAGTTCATAATCCCTGTCGAAACCTTTACACCCCCGTGTTTTAGGTAATAAGTAAGAGTTAAGAGTGAAGAAGTGGAAGTTATTCTTTAGCGGTTTTGTTCTTTTAGTGCGCGGTCGATTGCGCGGTTAGCATCACGCTTTGCGGCGGTTGCACGCTTATCGTGAAGCTGTTTACCTTTGCAAAGCCCTAATTGTACCTTTACTAAAGAACCTTTAAAATAAAGTGATAACGGTATAAGCGTAAGACCTTGCTGTTTTACCTCGCCCAAAAGACGCATAATTTCCTTTTTATGCAAAAGCAGACGCCTCGGACGCATCGGCTGACGGTTAAATATGTTGCCGTGTTCATAAGGACTTATATGCATTTGCTTTATTATCATTTCACCGTTGTCAACACTGCACCAAGCATCCTTTAAATTAACTCCGCCTTGACGTATTGACTTCACCTCTGTACCCGAAAGCTCTATTCCGGCTTCAAAGCTTTCTATAACAAAATATTCGTGAAACGCTTTTTTGTTGGTAGTTATAGTTTTTGTGTTTTCCACCGAAAAATACCTCCTTTCGGGTTGGGTGTTGATTTTAACACAGTTTTAAATCTATGTCAAGAAAAATATGTCGGATTTTGGTGATTATAAAAGCTCTTCGAATGAGTGTATGTAGCGGTTGCTGATTTTTTGAAGCTCGCTTTTAAATTCCTCGCCTGTTACATCATAAACACCAACAGTATAAAGACCGGCTGTTATTGCGGTTTTCACAGCATTTATGTTATCATCAAAAAATACCGCATCGCTCATATTTACACCGATTTTTTCTACTGTTCTTACATATATATCAGGGTCGGCTTTAGTTGTATTGAAATCATCACAGCTCCAAATATTATCAAAAAGGTCGAAAACTCCAAGCCGTTTGAGGCAGGGGTCTACCGTTATATGAGGACTTGCGGTAAGAACATTAAGGGAGTATCCTTTATTTTTTAAATCGGTTAAAAACTCATAAACAAATGGTTTGAGCGGTATTTCATAAAGGTATTTCGGAACAAAATAATCCTCTATTTCTTTTAATATTTCTTCAATTTCCAAAGCAAGGCCAAAGGTTTGCTTGAAATATCGTGCAGAACCGGGATTGCCGAGCGGAGTAATGGTTTTAATTATATCAGCGGGATAATCAATGCCGTGATTATCAAGGAAATTGAGCATTCCTTTCGACCAATACGGCATAGAGTCAACGAGAACTCCGTCAAAATCAAATATATATGTAGTCTTTTCCATTTTAATCATCCTTACAAAGCCTTTGAAATTTTTTCATATAAATAATCTGCATAAATTTTATATCCGTTATCATTTGGGTGAAGCCTGAAATCGGCGAAATAAACTTCATCGTGCCCAATTATATCAAATCCCTCAATTACGGTTATATTCTTATATTTACTGCAAACATTTTTGATAAAATCGGCAACATAAGAAAATTTACCCAAGGGTCGAGTTTCTGTATACTCTTTTCTCCAAAGCGGGGTTATGGCAAAGATAGGAGTATCGGGGTAAT
>JAZSKL010000059.1:0-10217 GCA_045534855.1 Acutalibacteraceae bacterium | reverse complement strand
ACCGCTTGGCCTCCGACTTGTGTCTCATATCCTTGGATTGTGCCGTTTTCCTCAATGCCTATGTCACTCGCTTACAATGCTGATGCATCGAAAAAGATCTCACATGTTTCTTCTACTGCTGTTTCCGCAGAATCTGTTGATCCTGCTACAAACAAGTGGATTGCTCCTCCTAAGAACCTTACCGAATGGTTGTCTCTTTGTGATGACATAAATGCTTACAAGAGTGATGACGGTCATAAATATGTTCCCTTCGGTTGGACAGCATTGGCAACCGAGCAGGTTTATTACTTTATGTTCACTTGGTGGGCGCAGTATCAGGGTCTTTTTGAGTCAAATGTTGCAGGACAGGGAAGCTTCTATGATTTCTGGAACTTTGGTAATACATCAAAAACAACCCTTAACCAAACTCTTTCAAGCCGTGTGTTCGAGCAAAAGGGTATAGCTGTTTCGCTTGATGGCTTCAAGAAGCTTGTTATAGATCCTAAAACACAATCTTATAAAAACAGCCTTTCTGCTGTAAACTCATTAACAACACAGGAGCTTACCCGTGCACTTTACGCAGAGCGTAATGAGGAAAGACCCGTAATTGCCTTTGCAAGCTCCTTCGGTGAAGCTGAAGCAAAGCTTACCGGCGTTTTCGATAGTAATTCTGACGGTAAGCAGGATTCAAATATTCTTTTTATGAATATCCCTGCTCTTGATGGTCATGAAAATGAAAAATATCTCTATTGTGCAATTGATGACTTTATGTTTGTTCCAAGCGGTATTGAAAAAGAACGTAAGGATTTGGCAAAAGAATTCTTGGTATTCCTTTGTAATGAGGATCAGTTAAAGAAATTCACTGTTCGTTCAGGCGGCGGTATCCGTCCTTTCGCTTATGATGCAAGAGCAATAGAAGACAAATCCTTAACAGCATACAACAATAGCGTTTTTGATGTTTATTATAACAGCACAAAGATTTATGATTTCCCGCTTAAAGCATATCAGGAGAGTCCGTTTGCTGTTTCTCTCGTACATACATATGAAGGTCCTATAGTTTTTGCAAGTCTTGGCACTTCCTCTGCTGTGAATATGCTCAAGAAGACAGACGGTGCAGAAGTTATGAAGGAAGTAAAGCGCCTTTTCGATGTTTCAAAGAGCAACTACATTAAGAAATATCGTATGACTGAGGTAAAATAATAAAACTATATTATACCGGTTTGGAGGTATATTACATTGGATATTTCCGTAAAAAATCCAAAATTTAAAAAACCAAGAAAGAATTTAAAGCGTAATTTGTTTATTGCATCTTTGTTGATTGTACCGTTGATTCATTTTTTGGTGTTTTGGCTATACATAAATATAGAAACCATTTCGCTTGCGTTTATGCAGTGGGATTCATACGAAAACGACTATAAATTCGTAGGATTGGATAACTTCATCACACAATTCAAAGAACTTAAAGAAATACCCACGCATAGAAATATGTTTATCAACTCATTCAGAGCAATTCCTATAAATGTTGCCTGTCTTGTGTTGGCGATTATCATCGGATACGCTTTCTCAAAGCATATCCGCGGTGAGCGCATATTCCGCGTTATTTTCTATATGCCTTCAATGATTTCGATAGTAATTTTAACCCTTTGCTATCGTTATATGTTCGACTATAAAGTTGGAATGTTGCGAGGTCCTGCTGCGGAATTTTTAAGAATGTTAGGCTTTAACTACACAGGATGGAATTTAGATGACCCAAACGGAACTGTTGCTTGGTGGTTAATTTCCATATTCTGCGTTTGGGCAAGTGCCGGTATCAATATTATATTGGTATCATCCGCTATGTCTCGTATTCCTGAATCAGTAATTGAATCGGCAAAGCTTGATGGTGTAGGATTTTGGCGCGAACTTTTTAAAATCCGCATTCCGCTTATAATGCCTACTGTCAGCGTATTTTTGGTTAACTCAATGATGGCAGTATCTGCATTCTATATGCAGCCGATGTTGCTTACAGGAAATATGGGTGTCGGTCAGATTCATTATACGGTTGGATGGTATGTATTCGATAGTGCAGCTGCAACCAATGAAAAACTACCTGCAGTTTCTACTATTGGTTTTATGTTGACTGTAGCGGTATCACTTCTTGTAATTATAGTGAAAAAGATCACCGATAAGATTACCCCCGATGTTGATTTTTAAGTAATGTGAGATGATATTATGAAAATTCGCAGACTATTAAGTGCGGTTTTAGCGATTGCTTTAAGTGCCGTAATTATATTTTCGGTAACTGCAACCGCATTTGCGCAGGGAGTAGTTATCAAGGGCGAGCCGGACGGTCAGAATAAATCTACCGTTATGGAAGAGCATTTTTATTCAGGCTCACTTGAACCGAATTTCACAAGTGACAGCGTATCTGTAACAACAGATTCATACGGTATGCATTTTGAAGGTGCATATCATTTCGGCTCGGCATTGGTGCTGACTGCTTATAAGCTTAAAAGCTATAATAGGTTTACCTTTTCGATAGAAATGCTCGGAACTAATGACGGTTTCGTTTATTGCGGTTTCGGCGGTGCTGACGAGAAAAAAACTGTATCATATTATGATTTCAATTTGTGTGTTTCAAAAGGTGTTACTGCACTTTACGAAATGGGCGGTATGGATAGCTGGACGCAAGTTGGCAGCAAACCGCTTAACAATGCTTTAACAGTTGGTAAAACTACTGATTTTGCCGTAACACTTGAAAAGGTATCGGGTAATGAATTTAAAGTAACCTTTGAAATTCTTGAAGATGGTGAGCCGATAGTTACAACTGATTACGGTTCAACTGTTCGTATGGAGAACCCTAACGGATATTTCTGTATGTGGGGCGGTTTGAACGAAAAGTTCAATCTCCGCAATTTCAAGGTATACGATAGTCCCACAAACCTTGCTTTTTCTGATGATTTTGTAAACAGCAGTTTAACTTACGGCGATGAAGCTGTAGGTAACAGCAACTGGCATATAAATGAAGCAAGATTTACAAGAGATGAAATCTTTATTTCCCGTAATGCAGGTCCTGTTTTCAATAAAGCAGGCGATTTTATAACTGCAAAGAGCCCGCTTGAGCTGTGCGATGATGTGAGTAAACCTTACGAAATTTCATTTATGGCACAGATAAAAAATCTTGAGAAAAATGCTACATTTGGTTTATTTCTAAATGCTGATAAGTCTGTTTCTCTTGATAAAGCAACAATAATCGGCGTTAGTGTATATGATGATAAATTTGCTTCTGTAAACCTGATAAGAAATGGGAAGATGTCCGATAATGAAGAAAATCTCATTCCTCTCAATTCGCTTAACATTGATGATATAGCTGTAGAATTTAATGTGACAATCTGCAGTGATTATACTATTATCGTCAATATCGGCGGTGTTCAGCTTACATTTAATAATATAAAGTATGATGGTTATTGGGGTATCTGTAATTATTCTACCGATAATGTTAGCACATCCGATGTAAGACTTGATGAAGTTAAGGTTATAAAGAATACCTATGCACCTTGTGCTGAACCGGATTTATCCAACGATTTTGCCGGAATTAAAATGACACAGGACGGTTTTGAGGAGTATTACATAAGCGACCGTACCTATTATATAGGACCCAGTGTTTCTCTTCGTCCAAAGAGCGCGTTTACTACCGAGCCTTCGATTTATTTTGAAAATTCCGGTTCATACAGTGCTTTTGCACCTAAAAAGCAATATACCGATTTTATCTTACAGTTTGATGTAAAAATGGTATCTGAAGGTAAGAACAGCCAGTGGTTTGGTGTGAATTTCGGTAAAAAGAATTTTGCCGCAATTTCTGATACATCAAGCGGTATATACTTTGAGTATTATGCTTGGGCAACCGAGCCTTATACCCAGATGGTATCAAATCTTTGTACATTTGATGATGGCTCAAAGGCTAAAAAGGTAGAGGATTATCACTTCTATAAGGATCAGGAAACAAAGTACAATTTTATGTTTGTGGCGAAAAACCGTACAGTATATGTTTACTTTAAGGAAGACAGTGAGGATATCTCAAAACTTGGTATCTGTCGTGCTGTAATTCCGGATATAAATACTGCGGGTTATGTTTCAATTTTTGGTGTAAGCGGTGTTTCATTTGATGTTATGAATTATAAGCTTACCAATATTGCACCTGAAGCTACCGGAGATTCCGAAATCGCACTTCGCGAATCTTTCAATAATGATAAAATTTCCGATAAGCTCGTAACAGAGGGTGGAGCCGAGATAAAAGACAGCACAATGAAGCTCTCGGGCGGAAGTATTGCAACTGCTAATAACAATACATATTATATAGCAAACTTTACAGCATTAAATCTGAATGCTGATTTAACCGTTAGCTTTTCCGATAATAAATCCATTGTTTTATCAAAGGATTTAATGACTGTAACGGTAAATGACGGTGGTAAGAAGACAGCATTTGATGTATCTGCATATAATCTTGCGGACTATAAGAATACACAGTTCCAGTTCATTTTGCAGTACGATGCTTTATCTGTAGGAGCAAAGGGTGTATATGACCCCGTAGATAAATTTGCATCACCAATTGTAGAGTACACATTTGCAAAACCGGTTGCTGAGGGTGTAATCAAATGGAGTTCTGATGATGCCGTACTGGATGATATATCTGTATATTCACTTGACCATACCTATAAAGCCGCGTCTGTAAGTTATGAGGAAGATCCTAATGATACAGATATATGGGTAAAGAATCCCAATATAATAGGTGGAAGCTCGGCAACGGTAAATTCCAAAAACGAATCAGGAGTTCCTACCTTATTTATAGTTATTTACTCGGTAATCGGTGCTGTTATTGTGGCACTTTTGGGTGTTATTATTGCAGTATTTGTTAAGAAAAGAGGTAAAGCACAATGAAAAAACTAATTTCTGTTTTTCTTGTAATTCTGCTCGTTTTTTGTGCCGCAGGATGCGATGAAAGCTCGGGCGCAAATGATACCTCGGGAAAGATTACCAAAAGACAAGTTTCTTTAAAAATCGGCTTAAATGCTCATGTTTTTGAGCTTCGTCCTGTTATGGACCCAAGCTCTACATTGGAGAATATTGCTGATATGGCAGGTAATTTCGGCTTTGAATATTACCGCTTGAGTACACCGCTTGATTCAATGCTTGAAGTACATGAGGGCGATACACTCGTGTTCAAAGAGGGACAAAGAGCGCTTATCCATCAAGTAATTGAAAAAATGTCTGCTACAGGCGTTAAAAACTTTGTAGCGGTAAGTGATGCTGCTATTTATCCCTACGGTTACAGCGTAACCACCAATGGCGTGGTTCCTGACCCTGCGGTTGAAAAGGAAATGTATATCCGTTGGGTTAAGCTTTATGCAAAGGCTTGGGGTATGATTGTAAAGGAATTCCCTGAAATCACCCATGTTGAGTCTATGAATGAGCCTGACCTTCCCGGTGCTAATATTTTCACAAAGCAGGGCCATCAGTGGGGCGTTGATGACGGTTATGTTTATAGCCTTACCGATAAAGCTCATATGATAGCTGATTTGCAGTATTACATATATAAAGAGGTTAAGGCAGTAAATCCGAAGGTTTGTGTAACTACTCCCGGATATTCCACCCATGGTGATGGTATAAATTGCTTGGATTACCTTTATGAAGCAATTGAATCAGGTGCTCATCCTTACGGTGAAGATTTTGCTGATGTTAATCCCGATAATTATTTTGATGCAGTTAATATGCATAAGTATTTAACTGAATTATCATTGGATGAGTATTTTGAACAGTGCGATTATTTTTACAAAGCTACCGAGCGTCATAATGACAACGGTAAACCTGCTCTTATAACCGAGTGTGGATTTACTGATCACGATAACGAAGCGAGAGAGCAGATAAACGGACAGAATATGTCAAAGTTGATCGAGCTTATCGATAAGAAGATGCCGTATGTAGAAACCGCTATGTTCTATATGCTTAATGACTATCACGGTTACTCGGTAAGCACAAGTGAGGATAACTTCGGTTTGTTCACTTCGTTCGGCGATCCCGAAAAGCCTTGTTGCCCCAAACCTGCCGCAATAGAGCTTTATAAATATATCCATAAAACGGAAGATGTATCTCCGCTTTATAAATACTGTCCTGATTTAATGCCAAAGTAAGGTTTAATGTCCCGTAAACCAAAGCTTTATATTCAGGGAATGAGCATATTTTGCTCATTCTCTGGGACAGTAGGCGATATAATCGGCAAAAATTCATACTAAAAGTTTCAAAGAAAGAAAGGTGGTTTTTGGAAAAAATAAGTTCCAAGGCAAGCCGTATTGTAAAAAATGCGTGCTTAAAAATTCATTAAAAGGAGAAACAGTTATGAGAAAAAGTTTCAAAAAACTTATAGCAATGGTATTATCTCTTGCTATGCTGGCATCTTTCTGTCTTGTACCTATGAGCGCAAGCGCAGCAGAAGATACCAGGTTGAAGTTCGATTCTGAAGGCAAGTTCAAAATTGTTATTTTCTCCGATGTACAGGATCAGTACCCCGTTCATCAGAGAGTTATCAGAATTATGGAACAGGCTATTGAGCGTGAAAATCCTGACCTTGTTGTATTTACCGGTGATATGACCGAAATAAATACAAAGGATGTTGAGGTTGATTACAGAAGAACGGTTGAGCAGATACTCGGCCCTGTAGTTGATGCAGGTATTCCGTATTCAATCGTTTTCGGTAACCACGATAACCAGAGTGCTACAAGCGGTGCTGTTACCGACAGAGATGCAATGTTGGCAGTTTGGCAGTCAATAGGTGATTGCCGCACAGTTGATGCTGACCCTGCTCTTTCCGGTGCAGGTACTTGCAAGATTCCGGTTTATTCTTCAAACGGAAGTGCAGTTGCTTTCAACCTTTGGATGCTTGATTCCGGTTCTTATCAGAATCCGTTAGATGGTAATAGCGGCTATGGCAGCGTTCAGGATGACCAGCTTGCTTGGATGGCAGCTAACAACGATGCAGGCGTTAATTCTATCGCATTCCAGCACATCCCGATGCCCGAAATGTATAACCTCTTTGTTGTGGATGCAAACGGCACAAAAACTTATAACGGTAAGACATATAAGTTAGAGCTTATTGATGGCGTAACAGGTAATGCAGGTGAGTTCCCGGCTCCTTGCCCCGCAGATAAATCTAACGAATATGCAGCTCTTAAAGAAATGGGCAATGTTTTGGGCGTAGTTACAGGTCACGACCACTTGAATGACTTTACAGGTAAGTTTGAAGAGAACGGTGTTGAAATGACAGCTGTTCCCGGTATGACCTATTACAACTACGGTGATGAAGCTATAAGAGGCTACGGCGTTATTGAGCTTGACGAAGCTGACCTTTCCAGTTATGACTATCATTCTGTTAAGTTCTCCACCTTGGATGAAGAAGCAGGCGGTACAACCGCAACCGTTTATGATGAATATGATGTAATCAATTATGGTGATTTAAAGCAGAACGGTAACGCATTAGGTGAAAGCTACACAATTAGCGGCGGTCACAACTTCACCTATGATGCAACCTCTCCTTCTTATTCTGCAAAGTTCAGATTCCGTTGGACAGCAGGCTCTAATCCGGCCTTCCAGGTTTCGTTTGACGGTGCTTCCGAGGGTAATATTACATTCCCATTTGGTTTATGGATTAAGAAGCCTAACGATAACGGTGCAGGTGCAAACGGTGCATGGCACTTAAAGCCCAGCGCCGGTACTTCTACCTTGGTTAATATGACATCTGCGGTTAAAGCCGGTGATACCTTTGATATTGAAATTGGTCGTTTGAAGGTTCTTTCCGGCGATCCCAAGTATGTTGGTATGTACTATTTTTACTTAAAGGTAAACGGTACTATTATCCAACAAACTTATACAAATACTACCGAAGACGGTAAGTATACTTCCAATGGTATTGACTGCGAACTTAATAATGTAATCCGCTTTGGCGGTTGGGGCAACGGCGGCGATGATGTAATCTCCGAGTATGTTGAACCCGCAGAGCAATACGCTGCTTATGATGTAATTGGATATGAAGATTTATTGGATACAGGTAATAATCCTCTTACTCCCGGCGGTATTCAGTTAACAAAGACTAATAACTCTGTTTCATATGTTGAATCAGAAGAGGCTGCAAAAACCCATTCAGTAATTTTTAAATTACGTTGGACAATGGAAACATTAGCCAAATTCGAAATCCACTTACAAGGATGGGGCAGCAAAAATAATTTTGCGTATTTCTTACAAGATAACCATTGGCAACACAAAGCAAATAATGCGGCTTCTCCAGTAGCTTTAAATCCCCAACCTATATCCGGCGATTACTACGATTTAGAAGTTGCAAGACTTATGGTAACTAGCGGTAAAAATACAGGTAAGTATTATACCTACTTTAAGGTAGACGGCGAAATTATCTTTGAAAAGTATGTAGCTGCTGATGATGAAAATACTACCAAGTATTTAGGTAATAAGATTTTCCTTGGTTTTGCAGACAATAATACTTGTAAGATTTCTGCAACTCCGTATGATCCCAATCCAGATTCACTCTATTATGCATACGATGAAGTAACATACTATGATTTGTTGAAAGACGGTTCTGCTCTTTCGGGTGATGTATACCCAATTGGTGGCAACTCCACATTTACTTATAATAAGACATCTGATACAGGTTCTGCTATCTTCAAATTCCGTTGGAAAGAAGCTAACGCAGGTTCTCAGTTCCAGTTAAGCTTCGATAGAGAAGGCTCAACAGCATATATGTTCGGTGTACAGTTGTATACACCTGACGAGCAATTCCCCAATGGTTACATTTGGTTAAGACCCGGTTATAAAGAGGCTACAAAGGTTGAACTTCCCGAAGCTCTTGAATCCGGCAAGGATTATGACATTGAGTTTGCAAGACTTAAGGTTAAGAACGGCGAACATAAGGGCGATTGGTACGTATACTTCAAGATTAACGATGTATTAGTTGCTGATGATTATTTTGACGGTAGCCTGATTACCAAGCAGGGTAATTACACTACAAATCCCGGTTCTTATGCTGCTACTGTTTCTAACATAATTTACCTCACATTCTGGGGTAACGGTGCCGGAAATAAGATTGCTCCTTCTCCTTATGTAGAAGCATACGATGTTTATGATGAAGTTACATATGATGATTTCCGTATAGACGGTAATTCTTTACCTGCAAATGGTTTAGATTTAGGCGCTAGCAGAAAGATAACATATAACGCAACTTCTCCGTCATATTCTGCAAAAGTGAAGTTCCGTTGGACAGCAGGCACAGAAGCAAAGATGGTATTCTACTTCGATGCTTGGCCGAACCATCCGTATGGCTTTGCTGCAAAACCGCCTCTTACCGATGTTGGTGGCGGTGCTGTAGCAGGTGAAAACGGTGCATGGCATCTTAACTGTGCTAATAATAGTAATATAGTACAAATGAGCAAGCCTATTCAAAAAGGCGAGACCTTTGATATTGAGATTGGTCGTCTTAAGGTAACAAACGGCAAAAATAAAGGCTTATACTATGTTTATGCTATAGTTAATGGCGAGCTTATTAAGGATTATTATACCGCGCAATTGGCTGATCCGGCTCCGTCAAATATTATCCGTATTGTAAACGGCACAGAGGAAAATATCATTTCTTCAATTCCTGAAGAGGTTGAAGAACCCGATGTTCCCGTAGAGCCTGAAGAGCCCGAAGCTCCCGATGCACTCTACTATGCATACGATGAAATCACCTTTGATGATTTGTTTGTAAACGGTAACTCTATGTCAGGCAGAGTAATGGATGGTACACATACCTATACCTATAATGCTACTTCTGCCACATATTCAGTAAAGCTTAATTTCCGTTGGATAGCAGGAACAGATCCTAAATTCTCGTTGCTCTTTGACTCTTGGGATGATTATGCATTCTTCTTTGCAGTAAAGAGACCTAATGAATCAGGCTTTGGCGCTGCAGCAGGCGAAAACGGTGCATATCACCTTGTACCGAGCAATAACAGCACTATCGTACAGATGGATGAGCCTATTGTTGCAGGCAAAGCTTATGATATGGAAGTTGGCCGTCTTAAGGTTAAGAACGGCGAACATGCAGGTAAATATTATGTTTACTGGATGGTAGACGGCAAGTTAATTCAATCCTATTATTATGACGGTGTTGTTGACGGTGTATACGGAAGCAAAAACGTAGCTCTTTCAAATCAATTCAC
>JAZSKL010000039.1:0-11672 GCA_045534855.1 Acutalibacteraceae bacterium | reverse complement strand
AAAAGACGGTGCTTACTATATTTATCTTGAAAAGGGCAAGCATACCATCGGTATGAAAGCGATGGCAGGCGATTATGCTGAGGTTTACGATGAAGTAAGAGTGCTTATGAGCGAGATAAGCAGTCTCGGTATGGCTCTTACAAAGCTTACTGCAGGAAGCTCTGACGAAAACCGTACATGGGATATGGAATCCTATATGCCCGATGCTACCGATAAAATTAAGGATTTCGCCAAGCGAATAGACGGTATTTATAAAAAACTCAAAAAAATCGGCGGTAAAGAGCCTTCTTATGCATCTAACCTCATTTATGCTGCAGATACGCTGCGCGAGCTTTGCGAAGAACCGAGTCAGATACCGAATAATACCGACCTTATAAACGCCGGTGACAGCTCGGCGAATAAGTATCTCGGTACTGTGCTTAACAGCCTTATTTCAAGCGGTCTCAGTATAGACAGAATATATTTTTACGGCGGTAATCAGAAATTACCCTCTGCCGAGTCGGGATTTTTCTCTGCGGCAGCCGATACCTTAAAATCGTTCATATTCTCTTTTTTAGCTGATTCTTCTGCCGATTACACCTCTATTGATAAAAGCGGCAACAGCAAAGAGCTTACCGTTTGGGTAAACCGTTCAATTCAGTATGTTCAGGTGCTTCAGCGTCTTATTGATTCGGATTATAACAGCAAATATAATACCAATATTCAGCTTTCAATAATGCCGAATGAGCAAAAGCTTATACTTTCAAATGCTACGCAGACTAATCCTGATGTTGTTCTCGGTGTAAATACCTCGATGCCGTTTAACCTTGCAATAAGAGGAGCGGCAAAGAATTTACTCGAGTATGAGGATTTCTTATCATTCTACGATAAGCAGTATAATATTGAGGCGCTTATTCCGTTCGTTTACGGAGACGGTGTCTATGCCGCCTGCGAAACATACGATTTTCAGGTGCTTTTCTACCGTAAGCATATTTTAAATTCTCTTGGTCTTTCGGTACCCGATACTTGGGACGATGTAAAGCGTATGATGCCTACTTTACTTCGTAACTCAATGAACTTCTTTATTCCGCTGTCAAGTAGCGGAGGTTATAAAAACTATAATATGACAACTCCGTTTATCTATCAGAACGGAGGTACGCTTTACAGCGAAAACGGTGTTTCCACCGCTATTGATTCAATGCTTTCGGTAAACGGCTTCTGGGATATGACCGAGCTTTACAATATTTATTCGCTTGATACCGTTGTTGCAAGCTTCTATAACAGCTTCCGCTACGGTGAAGTGCCGATAGGTGTTTCGGGCTTTGGTAACTATATTCAGATGCTTATTGCAGCCCCCGAGCTTGAGGGACTTTGGGATATCGCCCTAACTCCCGGTACAAAGCAAGAGGATGGCAGTATTTTAAGAAGTCAGATGGCAGACCTTAACGCCTGTATGATATTTGAAAATACCGATAAGGATGAAGAGGCTTGGCACTTCCTTAAATGGTGGCTTGATGAGGCAACCCAAACCAAGTATTCGCTTATGCTTCAGACCTCTTACGGCTCGGAATACCGTTGGAACACAGCAAACCTTGAAACCTTTAAACAGTTGCCTTATGATGAGGCTCATAAAAAGGTTATTTTAGAGCAGTGGGCTTGTCAGATGGAGAATATCCGTCATCCTGCTAACTATATGGTTGAGCGTGAGATAAGCAATATCTGGAATAATATTGTTCTTAATAATGAGGGACTCATTGATGTTGTTGACGAATCAACCGTTCTTATCAACCGCGAGATTGAAAGAAAATTAAAGGAATTCGGTTATATCGATAAAAACGGTAAAATTATAAAGGATTACGCAACGAACGCTTATGAATTTTTGCAGTCGCAGATGGGAGAGTGAGTGTAAATGAAAAAAGTCAGTAATTTTTTAAACCGCCATAGTGCGGCAGTTATGCTCGCCCCCTATGCAATACTTTTTATACTGTTTATTATAATTCCTGTGTTGGCGGCAATTTTCCTCTCCTTTACCGATTTTAACTCGGTTCAGTTCCCCTCGTGGGTAGGTTTTGACAATTACAGCCAGCTTTTTACAAATGACAGTATCTTTATGCAAAAGGTTTTGCCTAATACCATAACCTTTGCTGTGTTTGTAGGAATCGGCGGTTATGTTTTAGCGTTTTTCTTGGCATGGTGTCTTTCGCAGATAACCAAAGGTCCGAGAACACTGCTTGCTATAATAATTTATTCTCCGTCAATGACGGGCGGTGTGCTTATCCAGACCGTTTGGAGCGTTATATTCAACGGCGATAAAGCAGGCTATCTTAACTACATACTTATGAAAATGGATTTCATAGATGAACCTATTGCCTGGCTTCAATCGGAGGATTACCTGCTTACGATTATGATAATCGTATCGTTGTGGAGCAGTATGGGCGTAGGCTTTTTGGCTATGCTTTCGGGCATTCTCAATGTTAATGAGGAGCTTTATGAGGCAGGCTATATTGACGGTATTAAAAACCGTTTTCAGGAAATTATTTATATTACCATTCCTGCCGCAAAGCCGCAAATGCTTTTCGGCGCAATAATGGCAATAGTTAATACCTTCCAGACAGGTAATATAGGTATTACGCTTTCGGGCGCAAACCCAACACCTAATAATGCGGGTCAGCTTGTTGTTACCCACATTGAGGACTATGGTTATATCAGATTTGAAATGGGCTACGCCGCCGCAATTTCGGTGGTATTGCTTGTAGGAATTTATCTGCTTTCAAAGGGAACGGAGAAAGCACTTTCAAGTAAGGGCGAATAGGAGGGATTACCGTGAAAAAGAAAAGAGTTCGCAGAAGAATAAGACAAAGCGGTATGAATCCCAAGCATTTTGACCGCAGTCAGTTAAAGTTTTATGCATTGCTTGTGCCTATAGGCTTTTTTATGGCTCTGCCTATAATCTTTATATTTGTAAACGCCTTTAAGCCTATTGATGAGCTTTTTGCCTATCCTCCGAGATTTTATGTTAAAAACCCAACCTTGGATAACTTCAGGGTATTGCTGTCGTTGTCTTCGGGCACCAATGTACCTGCTGTAAGATATTTATTTAACAGTATAGTTATCTCTTTGGTTGTGGTATTCAGTACAATATTTATTTCTGCTGCCGCAGGCTTTGCGCTTTCCAAAAAGAAATTCCGCGGCAGAAACGCACTTTTTGATATTAACAAAACCGCACTTATGTTTGTTTCGGTTGCTGTTAGTATTCCGCGTTATTTTGTAATTGTTTATACCGGAGTTTTCAATACCGTTTGGGCTAATATTCTGCCGCTTATCGTAATTCCAACGGGTGTATTTCTGGTAAAGCAGTTTATTGACCAGCTTCCGGATGCACTTATAGAGGCGGCTGTTATTGACGGTGCGAGTGATTTCAAGATATTGCGCCGCATAGTTTTCCCGCTTATAAAGCCAACCCTTGCAACAATTACAATTCTTTCGTTCCAGTCGGTTTGGAACAATATTGAAACATCTAACCTTTATATCAATAATGAGTCAATTAAAACCTTTGCGTTCTATATGTCCACACTCACGAGCGTTACAAGCGGCTCGGTTGCAGGTCAGGGCATAAGCGCCGCGGCAACACTTATAATGTTTGTGCCTAATTTGGTGCTTTTCATTATATTGCAGTCAAGAGTTATGAACACGATGGCTCATTCGGGAATTAAATAGGTGAAGCAAATGAAAAAGATTATTACTGTTTTTCTTATAACGGTACTGCTTATCGGTTTTGCTTTGCCGATTTCGGTTGATGCAAGAAGCAGTACAGCATATAACTATACCATTTCGGTTGACGGTGAATGGATAAGAACACAGGATGCTTACGTTCCCGGCGCGGTTATTTTAAGGGATTTAGGGTTAAACCGTCCTGAGGATATATTTATAAAGGGCGATGAAATTTATATTGCCGATGCGGGAAATAAGCGTGTTGTTGTTTATAATTTAAAGGATAAAACAACCAAAACCTTGGGAGACGGTGTTTTTACCTCTCCATCGGGAATATTCGTATCCGAAGATAATACCGTTTATGTTGCCGATGTTAAAGCTCCCGCTGTATACATCTTTTCGGCAGACGGCACTCTGCAGCGGACTATATCCCGTCCCGATAGCTATCTTTTCGGTAAAAACAGCGTTTATGCGCCTAAAAATGTTGTAGTTTCGTCACAGGGTAATATCTATGTTGTAGGTGACGGCGCACATGAGGGACTTATGCAGTTTGATTATGACGGCACTTTTCAGGGATATTTTGCCGCCAATAAGAGAACGCTTACATTTCTTGAGCATATTCAGGAGCTATTGTATACCGATGCTCAAAAGCGTAAACAGCTTAACCGTATAGCACAGCCGATATACAATATCGATGTTACTCCAGGGGACCTTATTTACAGCGTAACACAAGCGGCGGATAAGTTCTCTGCAGGTGCGGCATCAGGTGCAAAGCCGCATAATCTCGTTCAGCTTCATAACCTCGGCGGTAACGATATTTTCCCCGAAGAGCTTGCTATGCATGATGAGTGGAACTTTGTTGATATTTCGGTTGGTATTTATTCCAACTGCTATGCACTTACCCAAACAGGTCTTATTTATGAGTATGACAGCTCGGGTGAATTGGTATTTTCCTTTGGCGGAAGAGCAATGTCGGATGATAAAAACGGTCTTATAACCGATGCCGCCGCTATTGATGTTGATAAAGACGGTTATATTTATGTGCTTGACCGTGAGCGTGCTTTGGTGCAAATATTTGTTCCAACCGATTTCGCAATAGCAACCCAGCGTGCTATCTATTACCTTGATACAGGTAATTATGCGGATAGTGAGGCTGTATGGAATGAGGTTTTAAAACTCAACGGTATGTCAAGAATAGCGCATCTCGGTCTTGGAAAAACCCTTCTTCGCCAACAGCGTTACAGCGAGGCTTTAGAGGAGTTTCGTATAGCTAACGACCAGAAGAATTATTCAACCGCTTATTGGGAGCTTCGAAGCGCGTGGCTTGATGATAATGTGCTTTACCTCTTTGGCGGAATAATACTTTTGGTAATTGCGGTTGTTCTTTATAAAAAATACCGCAAAAAATACCCCGCAAAACCACTTCCAAAGGGACTGCGTGATGTTCTTTACATAGGCAATATGCTCCGCCATCCGATAGATTCCCTTTATTATCTGAATAGGGGAGAGATGGGCTCGGTATTTTCAGCAACGGTTGTTTATCTTTTGGCACTTATCGTATTTTGCGCCGATATGCTGCTTCGCGGATTTATTTTCAAAATGCCGTTTGCAGGTAATACATCACCGTTTTATCTTATGGCAGGCTTTTTAGCAGTAGTTGCAATGTTTGTTATGGGCAACTATATGGTAAGCTCTATAAATGACGGTAAGGGAAGCTTTAAGCAGGTTTATATAACAAGCGCTTACGCACTTTCGCCTTACATCTGCTTAACACCTGTTGTTGTTGCGCTTACATACGTTTTCACCCTTAACGAAGCATTTTTGGTATCATTCCCGTGGGCGGTTATCCTAATCTGGACGTTTGTTTCCATATTTATCACCGCGTCCGAAACCCACGCATATTCATTTAAAGCAACATTTAAAAACTTGTTCCTTACAATATTCTTTATGCTTGTATGCGTTGTAGTAATAGCGCTTGTTTATATTTTCTGGAAGCAGATTGTAATATTTGTAGGTGATATATTCGGGGAGGTAAGTTATCGTGTCAGTGAGTAAGTTTATTCCCCGTTTTATATGTATAATATTGATTGTTTCGGTGCTTTGCACTATTGGTATTACGGCTTTGCGCCGTACCGAGCAGACCTTTGTTGTGCCCGATGCTTCGGCACTTGAAATTACCTCTAACCGCCATGCTCACCCCGAAAGCGACAAGACGGTTGCAAACACCCTTTCAACCGATGGTTATGAGCTTAAAATGCAAAATGATAATTTAGAGCTCTGGTATCGTAAGGAAGTAAAGGGAATCAGGGTTGTTGATAAGCGCTCGGGATATATCTGGGGCTCGGTTGCAGGCGATGAGGTTGAGGGTCTTAATAAAAAATGGACACAGACTGCTCATTCGCTTTGTACCGTTGAGTATCTTGACTCAAAGTATAACGTAACAAAGGTTTGTATGTCGGATTCTTCCATAAATGTTAAGGAAAACTGGAAGAGCAATACAGCAACCTTTAAGCTTGACCTTAAAAGGCAGGATATAACTCTTGAGTTTACTTTAAAGCTTAATGAGGATAGTATAACCATAAGCCTTGACGATAAGGATATCGTTGAGGAGGATGAGTATCTCTTAAAGGATGTATACTTTTTGCCGTTTTTCGGCTGTACCTATGAGGATGCAACCGATGGTTATATATTTATTCCTGATGGCAGCGGCGCTTTGATGCGTTTTGCAAAAAGCTCAAAGTATATAGCGGGATATTCTCAAAAGGTTTATGGCCTCGATATGGGTATTGACCAGCTTTCGGATGTAAGCGACCTTGTGTCTACTCGAACAAACGATTACCTTGTTGAGTCGGGTCAGATTACAGTTCCGGTTTACGGTGTTGTTCACGGCGCTGACCAGAACGCTATTATGACGGTTATAGAAAACGGCGAGGAGTTTTCGCATATTGAGGCAACTCCGGCAGGTGTTACAACCCCCTATAACTGGGTTATGACTTGCTTTAATTATCGTCAGATGTATACCCATATAGTAGGCAAAACAGGCGGCGGTGTTTACCGTCCGCAAAAACAGCGTAATACTATAAATCCATCTATTACTATAAGCTTTTTAACGGGTGACGATGCCGATTACGTTGGTATGGCAAAGAAGTACCGCGAAAAGCTTATCAAAAACGGTGATATAAAAACAGAACGTAAGGATTCTGATATACCGTTGGCACTTAATGTTATAGGTGCTGAAATTGCCGAGGGTGAAATTTTTAATTACACCAAAGAGTTTACAACCGTTAAAGAAGCGCAGAAAATGCTTAAAAATCTCTCGAAGGATGGCATTAAGAATATCACAATGATGCTTGAGGGATGGCAGAGCGGCGGTATAAACGGCTCTGATTATGCCGAAACCGATATTGAATCGGCTGTTGGTGATGAGGATGAGCTTTTATCGCTTAAAAAAGAGCTTTCGAAAAACGGAGGAAGAATATATCTTAATTCCAATGTTGTTACTGCAAATGAGGGTCAAATAAGCCTTAATTCCTACGCCTCCTTGCAGATTTCAAAGCAATATTCGGTATTTTCGCGTTCGAATACCTCGGTTATGTTCAATAAGTATTATGTTATTAAGCCGAGTAAGCTGTTTGAAGCGGTTCTTGGTTTTGATAGCGAATTATCTGATTTTAATTTCAATTTCGGTCAGTTAGGCTACAGAATGTATGCTGATTATACAACCGATGAGGAAATTACAAGAACACAATTCCGCGAAAAGCTTTTGAAAACTATGTCAAAGCTTGGCGGTAAAACGGCATTCTCCAATCCAAATGCTTATCTTTATAAGTATACCTCGGATTATTTTGATATGCCTATGTGTAACAGCCAGTATCTGTATGAAACCGATACCGTTCCGTTTTTGCAGATAGTTTTAAAGGGCTCGGTTGACTATTATGCGCCCTATTCTAACCAGAGCGGTTACTCTAAAACCGATGTTTTGAAGATGATAGAGTTTGGTGCTTATCCCTCGTTTATTGTAGCTTCTTCGGATAACTACAGCCTTCAGGGAACACCGCTTGAGGATTATTTCTCTATAAGCTTTGAGGATTGGTATCCAACCGTTACCGATATTTACGGTAGCGTTAATAAGGCTCTTTCAAAGGTTGAGGGAGCGCGTATTATGAACCATACAGTGCTTGCTGACGGTATTGTAAAGGTTGATTATGAAAACGGTGTCAGCATCTTTGTGAATTATACAGCAAAGGATTATACCTTTGAGGAAATAACCGTAAAGGCTTTTGACTTTGCGGTAGTAAGCGGAGGGATGGCTCAATGAAAAAGAAAACACTTTCTTTTGCGGCTCGCGAGCAGTTGACGGGCTATGCCTTCCTTTCCCCTTGGATAATAGGCTATTTGCTGATAACTCTTTATCCTGTAATTTACTCCATTGCAATGAGCTTTTGCGCGGTAAAAATTACGGGAGAGGGAATAGACCTTACCTTTAGGGGTATGTACTATTACGATCAGGCGCTTAATGTTGACCCCGGCTTTTCTATAGACCTTGGTGATACATTATTCTTTATTCTTTGCTTTACTCCGGTAATAGTTGTGCTGTCGCTTATATCTGCGGTGCTTCTTAATAATAAGTTCCGCGGCCGCGGTCTTTTCCGTGCAGTGTATTTCTTGCCGGTAATCATTATGAGCGGACCTGTTATAAGCACACTTCTTTCAAAGTATACAATAAGCTTTGCTGATGCTATTCCGCAGATTTATTCATTCCTTAATTCACTTCCCGATACCATAAAATCCCCTGCGGTTTATATTTTGGATAATATTATCCTTATAATGTGGTTTTCGGGTGTTCAGGTGCTTATCTTCTTGGCGGGACTTCAGAAAATCAATCCCAATCTTTATGAGGCGGCATCTATTGACGGTGCGGGTACTTGGGAAAAATTCTGGAAGATAACACTTCCGCATACCTATACACTTATCATTATCTGCGCGGTTTATACCATTGTAGATTTGGCTAACTATGTAAATAATGCCGTAAATAAGCGAATAACGGTGCGTATATTTGATGATGCGGGCAGAATTTACAGCCTATCCTCTGCAATGTCGTGGATAGTGTTTGTTGTGGTAATGGTAATACTTGGTCTTGTATGGCTTATGTTCTATCTTCTTTCAAGGAGGAGTGAGAAATGAAAAAATTAAACCTCCTTACCTTCAGAAAAAGAATGCTCGGAACAAACGAGAAAACAGGTATTTTACCGCTTGCGGCTATCTATTTTCTGCTTATTGCAATAGGCTTCGTTTACCTTTATCCGGTGCTTTATATGGTGGTTAACAGCTTCTTATCACCTGATGAACTGGCGGATGTTTCGGTAAACTGGGTTCCGCGCGAGCTTTATTTCGGAAACTTCGAAAAAGCGTTTGAAACGCTCGATTTTACAAACAGCTTCATTAACTCCATTATTATGAGTGCAGGACCTACTATTTTGCAGGTTGTTGTAACTGCTTGTATCGGCTTTGGTCTTGCAAGATTTGCAATAAAGGGTAAGGCTGTTTGGATAATACTTATTGTTTCAACATTTTTAATTCCCGACCAGATTGTAAAAATACCAAGATATGTACTTTACCATTCCTACGGTATTTTGGATACTATATGGCCGTTTTATCTGCCGGCAGGCTTGGGTCAGGGACTTAAAAGCGCAATATTTATACTTATTTTCTATCAGTTCTTTGTAAGCTATCCGAAGGCTTTGGACGAGGCGGCTGAAATTGACGGTTGTTCAAAGTTCAGGATATTCTATCAGATAGCACTTCCTACAGCCACTCCCGCTGTAGTGCTTTCTGCGGTTGCATCGTTTGTTTGGTATTGGAATGAAACAGCGCAGGCAACAATGTTCTTTGGTGATAAAATCCCAACACTTCCTATTCAGCTTGGCATTTTCACCGATAGGTATACGGCGCTTTACGGTGCTACAAATACCTTGAGTGAGGTTGACCGTATAAATGAGGCGGTAACTCTTGCCGGAACATTGCTTTCAATACTTCCGCTTATTATACTTTATCTTATTTTACAGCGTAAGTTTATGCAAAGCGTTGAAATGACGGGTATAGCAGGTGAATAAACCCGTTGGGAGGGAAATAAATGGATAAGAAAATCAGTACAACAACAGGAAGATTACAAAATAAATACGGTGATTTGCGTGCGGTAGAAATTGCCGCCGAGGCAGGTTATGACGGTATTGACTTCAATGTTGAGCATTATGCTTTTTTAAAGGGCGAGGATAATATTTTAGAGCTGCCCGAAAAGCAGTTTGAGGATTATTTTAAGGCTATTCGCAAAAAAGCGGATGAATGTAATATAAAAATTGTTCAAACTCATAATCTTTGCGGTAAGCTGTATAACGGTGACCCTGAACACGATGAAAAGGTGCTTCATTGGGCAGAACGCGGTCTTAAAGCAAATGAAATAATGGGCTGTGAGTATACTGTTATTCATCCTATTTCCACAATGGACTGGGGTCAGAACGCCTCTTATGAGGTTATGCATGAGTATAACCAGAAGATGTTTGGCGATATAATACCCTATGCCGAAAAATACGGTATTATAATAGCTCCCGAAAGCTTTGGCGTGGGCGCACATAAAATGGGTGAACAGTTTCCCGATATGTTTGCCGACCATGAAAAAATGCGCTATGAGTATGACTGTATGAACACTAAAAATAAGGCTTTTTGCCTTGATACCGGTCATACCCACTGCGCAACGCAGTTCGGATTTCTTTCTGTGCCCGATTTTATAAGGTATTTCGGTGAGCGCATAAAGCTTTTGCATATACATGATAATGACGGTATTTACGATATGCACCTTATCCCTCGAAAAGGCGGCGGAAACCGCATAAAATGGCCCGAAGTTTTTGATGCTTTAGATGAAATAGGCTATAACGGCTATTATAATTTTGAGGTTTCGGTCTGCTTTGGCGACCTTATGGCAGAGGGACATAAATTTTTAGCAAAATATTACCGCGAGTTTATAGAAAAACGCGGAAATATTTAATAGGGGTGGCATTAAAATGAGTAAAAAAATCAGTATTTCGTGTCATGCACTGCAAATCAAATATGGCGATGTTGAGGCTATTGAAATAGCCGCCGCTGCAGGCTTTGACGGTGTTGATTTTAATGTTGAAGGCTATGCTTTTCAGCCGTACCCCTCAAAGCTCGACCTTCCCGAGGATGAGTTGGAAGCCTATTTCGGTGCAGTTCGTGATAAGGCGAAGGAATGTGGCATCAAAATTTATCAAACGCATAATCTTTGCGGAAAGTGCTATAACGGCGACCCCGAAAACGATAAAAAGGTGCTTTATTGGGCTGAAAGGGGACTTCGTATAAATCAGATACTTGAATGTCCTTTAACTGTAATTCATCCTATCGGCAGTAATCACTACGGCGGAAAGGATGCGCCCTATGAGCTTATAAGAAGCGAAAATCAGCGTATGTTCTCTGATATTATTCCCTATGCCGAAAAGTACGGCATAACCATAGCGATGGAAAGCTTTGGTGTTGGTGCCCATCAGGGCGAGCTTTATCCCGATATGTTTGCCGACCCCGAAAAAATGATGCGCGAATATGAGGATATGAAAACCGAGAACAAGGCATTTTGCTTTGATAGCGGTCATACCAACTGTGCAACACAGTTTGGTTTTATGAAGCCGGAGGAATTTGTACGCTATTTCGGAAAGCGAATAAAAATGCTTCATCTTCACGATAATGACGGTATTCACGACCAACATTTAGTACCACGTGGCGGCGGAACAATTAACTGGCCCGCAGTTTTTGAGGCTCTTGATGAGATTGGTTATGACGGTTATTATAACTATGAAATCGGTCTTCGTTACGGTGATAGCTTAAAGGATGCTGTAATGTTTTTCGGTAAATATTTAAGGGAATTCACTGAAAAACAAGGCAGGGTATAAAGTAACTTAAATTTTTAACTTAAA
>JAZSKL010000005.1:0-1634 GCA_045534855.1 Acutalibacteraceae bacterium | reverse complement strand
AAGGTTTTAAATCTTCCCTTCAAGGATACTTTGGGCAGACCTGACCGCGATAATGTTATTGACGGTTATATCAACCGCAACGAAGAGGATGTTTGTGCAGACGGTAATTGGCAGAAGTACTTTACCACCCAGCCCGAACCGCTTACCGATGCCGAGATAAGAGCTTATCTTGACGGTATTGACGGTGTGGCTTTAGGTTCAGACGCTTTCTTCCCGTTTGATGATAATATTGAGCGTGCAAAGCGCAGCGGTGTTAAGTACATTGCCGAACCGGGCGGCTCAATCCGTGATGACGTTGTTATTTCCTGCTGTGATAAGTATGATATGGTTTGTGCTTTCACCGGAATGAGACTTTTCCACCACTAATACATTGAGAAAGGAATTTTCAAAGTGAAAATTTTAGTTGTAGGCGGCGGCGGAAGAGAACACGCCATTATTAAAAAAATAAAAGAGAACAGTTCGGTAGAAAAGATTTATGCACTTCCCGGTAACGGCGGTATTGCCGCCGATGCCGAGTGTGTTGCAGTTTCCGCTACCGATATTGACGGCATTGTAAAATTTGCCACAGAAAATAAAATCGATTATGCGGTTGTAGCACCTGATGATCCGCTCGTTTTAGGTGCAGTTGATGCATTGGAGAAAAAGGGAATACCCTGCTTTGGTCCCAAAGCAAATGCCGCAATAATTGAGGGCAGTAAGGTCTTTTCAAAGGATCTTATGAAAAAATACGGTATACCTACTGCACAGTACGAGGTATTTACCGATATGGATGCCGCTCTTGAATATTTGGAAACTGCGCCTGTTCCCACCGTTATTAAGGCTGATGGTTTAGCTCTCGGTAAGGGTGTTATAATTGCCGAAACAAGAGAAGATGCTAAAACAGCAGTCCGTTCAATGATGGCGGATAAGGTTTTCGGCAAAAGCGGTGACCGTATAGTTATAGAAGAGTTTTTGACAGGTCCTGAGGTTTCCGTACTTTCGTTTACTGACGGTAAATTCGTTGTTCCGATGATTTCTTCTATGGACCATAAGCGTGCAGGCGATAACGATACAGGTCTTAATACAGGCGGTATGGGAACGGTGGCTCCGAATCCCTACTATACCGATGCAATAGCAAAGGAATGTATGGAAAAAATATTCCTGCCAACCGTAAATGCAATGAATGCAGAGGGCAGAACCTTTAAGGGTTGCCTTTATTTCGGTCTTATGATTACCCCTAACGGCCCGAAGGTTATTGAGTATAACTGCCGTTTTGGCGATCCCGAAACACAGGTTGTTCTTCCGCTTTTGGAAAGTGACCTTTTAACCGTTATGCAGGCTGTAACAAACGGTACTTTGGCTGAAACCGAAGTTAAGTTCAGTAATAATCATGCTTGCTGCGTTGTTATGGCTTCAAATGGCTATCCAACAAGCTACGAAAAAGGCTTTGAAATAACAATTCCTGAAACTGCCGCAAAAACAACTTTTGTTGCAGGTGCCGCATTGAAGGACGGGAAGCTTGTAACAAGCGGCGGTAGAGTATTAGGTGTTACCGCTGTAAGCGATACACTTAAAAGTGCTATTGAAAAAGCTTATGAAAAGGTAGATACCATACATTTTGATAACGCCTTTTTCCGTCATGATATTGGTGCAAA
>JAZSKL010000290.1:0-7172 GCA_045534855.1 Acutalibacteraceae bacterium | reverse complement strand
AGACGGAAAGGAAATTAAGACTAAATACAAAGTCCTTTCCGAAAGAAACAACATGAGTCTGGTTGAAGTTGAACTTCTTACAGGACGAACTCATCAAATAAGAGCACATTTCGCCTCGATAGGTCATCCGCTTTTGGGTGACGGAAAATACGGCAAACTGCAAGAGGATAAAAAGTTAGGCTTTAACCGTCAGGCTCTTTATTCCTATAAATTAAGCTTTTATTTTTCAACAGATGCCGGTATTTTAAACTACCTCAACGGCAAAAGCTTTGAGGTTAAAGAGGTATGGTTTGCCGATAAGCTTTTCGGGGATGGATATAAAAAATTATTGAAATAACAAACATAAAAGTCAAATAATTGTGAGATTAGAGAACAATCCTTTAAACATATGACATAATTATATGTAAATATCTGTGTAGCTTTTAATATCTTGTGTTTGTGTTGACAATTTTAAAAACAGATGATAAACTTAAAATATAGAAGGAGGGATATTATGAAAAAATTTTATTCTATTTTGCGATCTATATTTTTCGTTTTATGTGCTTGTTCTTGTCAGGAAGATGTTAAACCATCGAAGAAAACAAATCCTAATACCGTTTCAGAAAATACTGTAACCGACAATGAGAATAAAGATGAAAGTATTGAATCCGAAAATGAAATTTCGAGTGAAGTTTCTTCCGAAGAGATTATATCATCAAATGAATCTTCATCAATTGTTACTTCTACGCCAACTACTACCAATACACCTCCTACTGATACCCCACCTCCCAATCCTAATGTATCAACTAAAACCGGATTAACGATTGACTTTTCACGTTCGGTAGCAAACGATGTAGGCACAACGATTGAAAATGATTATATTTATTATGTTAATCCAGATACCAGTTTCCCTGCAGGATTATTCCGTAAAAAAATCAGTGGCGGTGAAGAGGAAACCGTTGTAAGCTGTTTTGTATCTGATTATAAGGTCTTAAACGGTAAAGTGTATTATATAAGCGGCGGTGATGTATATCGCTGTGATGTTAACGGTGCAAACAATACCATTCTTGATGGAAATAAAAACGCAAAAGAAATTTATGTTGCGGGGAAATGGGTTTTCGTTAAAAGAAATTTAGGTACTTCTTCTATCGGTCGTGTTAGAGAAGAACTTTGTGCAGTAAAGATAGACGGAAGTAAAAAAATAGTAATAAAGCCCAATTGCGATAATTCTGCCGGATCATTAGTTGATATACACGGGTTTAACAGAGGCTATTGTTATGTTAGTGTAACTTATGAATACTATATTTCATCAGGCTGGACTTTGGATATAATTCAGCGTCAAATTGACTATCGAAGCGACAGTCTTGAGCAAAAAGATATCATAATTAATGCGGATTATGAGTTTGAGGGTCAAAAGGTTTACTGGTATAATTATAAAGGCAATATTATATCTTACGACCACATATTGCAAACCGTGAATAAAAAGAATGTTATGGTTTCTATTGCTGAAAATAAAGGTTTTGAAATCTCCCCTAATGATTTGGGTATAAGAGCTATATTGAAAGATTATTGTGTTTATACAACTTCAGCAGACAGGATTTTCAGTGTAGTTTTTGTTGATTTCAAAGGTAACCAAAGCAAGATTGATTTTGATACTTATAAAGATGAGTGTTCTTATATGTATAGTTTCTATTATAAACAGGATATAAATAGTAACAATATTTTAATACAAGTTTACAACAATACCCTTGGATTATATGATCTGTTATTGGTTAGTCCTGATGGTAATATTGTTAAAATTTATTCTAAAACTTCTAAATAAAACCAAAATGGGCTGTCTTCTAAAGACAGCCCATTTTGGTTTTTATAATTATTTATTACTTTTTCTTTTCCTCATTGAACTCAATATCGGCAACTATAACATTTACTCGGGTAACTGCCGCACCTGTCATAGACTGGATACGTTCTTTTACGTTCTTCTGAACCTCTTCAGCAACTATATTAACCTTTGCATTCTGATTCAAGGTAACATAAACATTGATTACGATTGCACCGTTTACGCTTTCTGCCTTAACACCCTTAAAAGCACTTTTGTTTTTAACCGTTCCTCTGATATCGACAGCGCGCTTTGCAATAGATGCAACACCTGCTACCTCCTTGGTTGCAATAGTAGCTATTTTCTCAAGAACTTCAGCACTGATTGACAATTGAGTTGCCTTTTCATTTGTATGCATAATATATTCCTCCGTAATTAAAAATCCTTACTTGTAATTCTATTATACCACATTTTTCAAAAAGCACAACTATTTTACTGCAACAATTTTAATATTTCCTAAAGAAATTCCTGTTTCGGCAGTAATTATATCCTGAATTTGCATTGTTTGAGCCGTTGTTATTCCGTCTGACGATACTAAAACGGTTATATTATTTTCGCCTATTACGGCAACCGCCTTTTCGAAACCCTTTGCTTTAAGCAAAGTTTCTATATTACTTTCCTTTTCAACTCTTTCGGCAAGCTCTCTTATAACCGCCAAAGCCGATTGCTTATCCGCATCGCTTAATTTATCGGTATCAAGCATTTCCTCTACCCTTTCAGATGCTGTTTTATACGCCTTTTCGCGGTCCTTTACAGCCTGTGCAAATCGGTCGGTTGTATTTTCTTTTACATTGGCGGAGGTTTGTATCACCTCTGATTTGGAATTATCAACATAGGTTGCTTCCCCAAGATATTTTTTAGAAGAAAAATTCATATTAAGCCATACCGCCGCACCTAAAGCCACCGCCATAAGCACCAAAGCAATCTGAGCCTTTGTAAACACTTTACCTTTTTTCATAACCGTTTCCTCCTGCAATATATACTCTTTTTGAAGTGATGTCAAACGCCGCCGTGACAGCGCCTTTTATTTTTTCGGCGATTATTTCGTTATCACCGCCGATGCAAACAATTGCTACTCCTCTGATTTTCGGCATAAGCTCGGTAATAAGCAATGCCTGCTCTCCGCCGTCTGCAGTACGCACCGTTATATAAGAGTGTGCCGAATTTACACTTTCTGCGGCAGATGTACCCGACTGGGTGTTTGAAGATGTTGTTTCGGTTGAATCGGCATAGGAATACCTAACTCCGCTTTCAAGCGTTACTAAAACGGTTGCATTTGAATCACCCGTTATCTGCTTAACGATTGATTTAACGCTTTTTTCAAGCGATAAGCGGTACTCTTCGGCTGATACTGTGCCTGTAACCAACGATTTTTCATTCTTTTCTTCACCATCACTGCAGGTAGATAAAAATATAAGCAATATACCTATAAGCCCCAAAGCCATTAAAGCACGCGGTTTTTTCTTTATTTCCTGCAAAGCGGTTTTGCTTTTTTCAAGGGTAGACTTCAATTGTATAGCCACAATCTTCACCTCCCAAAACACTTCTTACCTTTTCAGCATCTTCGTATGTTACCACTTCAACTTTAGTAATTTTTATGCTGCCGTCTGCCGATTTATCCGTACAAACTGTTATTTTTGAAAATTCTATACCCTGATTTTTCAGTGCCGTCTCAAAGGTTAAGCGCAAATTAAGCAATTGCATTTCCTCGTTCGAGGCAGTATTTTGAGGTTTTGTTTCAAAATCCGCCGTAATATTTTTGAGCGAAGGTATTGCCGACATTATACTTACAACAATTATAAGACCGAAAACATATTTAAGTGATTTTTGCATAGTTCCGGCAGGACAAAGCATATAAAGTGCGGCACTTATAACACAAACCGCGCAAAAGGAAGCCGTAAATTCAAAAAGAGCATTCATACCGCTTTCACCGCCCCAACGACAACGGTAAGCGAGATTATAAACATAGCCGCAACAAGTAAAACCATCCCAACCAAAACCGAAAGCATCATATCAACCGCTTTTAAAAGCTTGGTTACTCCGCCAAGTGAGAACTGCGCCGAAACACTAACGCAAAAAAACATCATAATTCGCCATATAAGCATTTCTATAACTATCGGAAGCAGAATTGCCGCAAGGGCTACTATTGCATAAATGCCGACCGAGGAACGAAGCAATGAAAGCGAAGCCGTAACGGTTGATGCCGCCTCCGTAAGAGCCGCGCCTCCTATCGGTACGGCTGTTCCTATAATAAATTTACCTGTTTTTAAAGCAAGGGTATCTGCAGACGAATTTACCGCAGTTTGTATGCCGAGTATTGCAACAAAAACCGTTGTTATAAATGATAGCACCCAAAAAGCCACACGGCGTATTCCCTCTGCAAGCTGTGCTTCACCTGAAAGCGGAGAAACGCTTGAGCAAATGCTTACTGCAAGATACGAACCCATTAAGGGAAGTATTATAAATGCGGCAACAGCACTTACCGCCTCTGCGGCGCCGAGTAAAAGCGCACTCATTGAAACTGCCGTAACCGCACCGCCCGATACCGTTACAATTCCCGCAAATATGGGCACAAAACAGAGCATAAAGCTACTACTGCCCTTTACCGCCTCAACTGCCGCCGAAACGGTTTGCCAAACCGGTACTGCAATAACCAATGCAATGCACAATACCGATATTATTTCACCATGTTTTGTATCGGCAGGTGAAAACGCAGGAAAAGCCGCAGTAAGCATTATAAGTCCCAAAGCTATACCTGCCGTTTTAATCGGGGCTTTAATTCCGCCCTTGAAAAGATTTAAGATATGCGAAAACACATTTTGAGTATTTAGTTTTCCAACCCAATCGCTTGAGGCTGGGTCTATTTCATTTTGCACCATATAGTCCTTTGCATTATCGGGTAAACTGTAATAAAGTTCGCCCGCTCCGCTTGCCTCGTACTGTTTTGAATATGTATCCTCCTCGGCGCAAACGGGAAGTGACAGCAAAAGCATAAGCGCTATAAAAACCATTATTTTTTTCATATATTTGCAAAAGACAGCGCAAGCTTGAGTACAGCCGAAAGCAAAGGCAGGCTTAAAATGCAAAGTGCCGTTTTTCCCGCAAGCTCTGCTTTTGCCGCAAGTGCGCTTTGTCCGAAATCGCGGCAGGAATTTGCCGCAAAGGATGTTATATAGGCTATTCCGAGCGCCTTTAAGGCTGTTTTAAAGTAATTTCCTGCTGTGGTGTTTTCAGAGAGCAAATAAACCTCATTAAAAAGTGATTTTGCATCCCCTAAAATCAGCACTAAAATTACACAGCCCGATGCCAGCACCGAAATAAAAGCATATTCACTTTTATACTGCTTTAAAAGCACAGCGAGCAATGCCGCAACTATACACAAGGCTAAAATTTTTATCGCTTCCATAGCTATAACCCAAAAAGGCTTTTCACCGTATCGAACAAATCCGCAATAGCCGATACCACCATAAGAAGTACAACAACAAGCCCTGCAAGGGTTGTGAGCATCGCCTGTTCCTCACGTCCCGAGCGCACTAAAAGCTGATTAAGCACCGTAACAATTATTCCTATTGCGGCAATTTTAAAAATAAAATCTACATTCATCATTTTCCGTATCCATCATAATAGTATTAAGCACACCGCCGCACCAAAACAGATGCCGAGTGTTCTGTAAAGTCTTGAAAGCTTGCTGTTTTCGCTTGCGGCATTTGAAAGATTTTTTTCTGTAAGGCTTGTATAAAGCTTTATTCTCTCATATTCCGATTTTGTATCGGCACTGCCGAAAGCACTTAAAAATTCTGCTAAAAGCTTTTTGTCATCGGCTGAAATACCGCAGTCCGTAACCTTAAAAACTCCGTTTTCAAGCTCAACTATACCCTTACCTACAAAAACACTTTCAATTAGCTGTGTGCGCTCGCTTCCGTCATACAAAAGTCTTGCCGAAAGCTCCTCAAAGCATCCTTTTATTTCTAAAAGCCGTTGCTCGCGGTTTTTAAGGGCTAATGATTTGTATGTACCTATAAGCGCACAAGCTGAAAATATCAAAGCAAAGCCTGAAAGCTTAATCATCCATATCATACAAAAGCTCCTCGACAGAAATTATCTCGGGCTTTTCGCCTACATTGCCTGAAAGCACCGCAATTTTTGAAACAGCCCCCGAAAGCAAAAGCCCATTTGTAACGCTTCTTTTTGTAAGGTCATCAATACTTCCTATATGCGCCGTTGTTATTACCGAAACTCCTGCATTGAGGCTGTCCGAAACGCTTTTTAGCTCTAATGCAGTGCCTATTTCATCAAAGGCTATAACATCGGGAAACATTGTTCTTACCGCCATTTGAGTACCGAGCGCCTTATCGGGTATCACAAGTACATCGGTGTTTCTTCCAAGGTCATTATTACATCTGCCGAGATAACTCCCCGAAAGCTCTCCGCGGCTGTCTATCACCGCAACGCGGTGGTATCTTCCGCAAATTCCGTCCGAAAGCTGACGGATAAGGTCACGCAAAACGGTAGTTTTTCCGCTTCCGGGAGGCCCTGCTATAAGCATTCCGCCGCCGTCATACTCCCTTGCAAGGCTTGATGCACACCCAAAAACCTGACGCGCTATTCTTATATTTACAGATGAAATATCCCGCATAAGTCCACCTTGAGTAACCGTTCCGCATATCCCTGCCCTGTGACCGCCGCTCATCATTATAAAACCGTTTTGTATTTCTGCCGAATGTGCATATACCGATTCTCGGCATAAAAGGCGAAAGCTTTCTTCCAAATCGTTTTCTTCCGCACATAATAGATCGCGCGTTATAAAATCGGAAGTTCCCCCGTTTACAGTTACAAAAAGCGGTCTGCCCGAAACGGTAAGAGCTACGGGAAGCCCTGTTCGAAGCCTTATTTCCTCGGTTTTTCTTTTTACCGTATCGGGTATTTTTTCAAGCACTTCCCTTATTCTTACCCCAACGCCGTATAAAGCACCATTAAACTGCTGTGTTCCTGTCATATCGATACTCCTAAATAATTGTAATCATACGAACAGCCCGTCCGTTACTGTTTTAAGATATGAAGGACAAACAATTTATAGAACCGTTTATATAAAAAAACAATCCCCCTTTAAAAAAGGTGGATTATCATGAAACATCAATTTTTTATGAAATATATTTTTTAGTTGTAGGGGCGGCTATCAGCCGCCTGTTTGATTTTATGGCAATTTTGCTTTTTCGGGACAGGGAACTGCATAGTATGATAACATAGTTTACAACGAGTCGGACGGCAGGAGCAAGCCCCTGCCCTACGGTATACCAATTTTATTTATACAGTAACA
>JAZSKL010000227.1:0-4571 GCA_045534855.1 Acutalibacteraceae bacterium | reverse complement strand
CGGTCTTGGGTCATTTGAAAGCACCGCTACTGCCGCCTGTCTTTTATTTTCGGGCAGTATTTCAAGCAGTTTTTCAGGAAAATCTACATTTAATTCATAGTCCTTTACTTCATCTGCAAAGCCGCCCACAGCATTAGTTTTGCAGTCAACAAAAGGCAAATACGGCTTTATATCAAATATAGGCGTACCGTCTAAAAGGTCGGCACCACGCACTATTAAAACCGTTCCCTTATCGGCGGTTTTCTGCGTTCCAACAAGCCTTACAGCCGATAATCCCATTGAGTTTGGTCTGAAAGGCGAACGCGTTGCAAAAACTCCCATTTTTGTATTTCCGCCAAGCCTCGGCGGACGAACCGTTGGCTGAAAATCTTCACGTACAGCCTTTGAAAACTGCCAGATAAGCCAGATATGGGAAAATCCCTCTATACCCTTTAATGCGGCATCATTTCTGAACTCGGGTTCGAAAACAATAACACCCTCAAGTTCATCAACAAGTCCGCTTTGCCTTGGGATACCGAACTTCTCTGAAAAATCAGTATGAATATGTGCAATAACCTTCATATTTACTTCCATAACTTCACCATAAAAAACTATCCTGCCTTTGCCTTTGCGGCTACAAGCGGTACTTCTATTCCATCATCGTAATATTTTGTTTTAGGCTCTTTTTGTTTAAATTTTATACATGGATATTTCCCTTTTTTAAAATGCATATACGCATATAAAAATATAATAAACCTTTAAAGGGCGCAATGTCAAGAGCCGATACTCCTTTTTGCTCTTTTTTACACTTTATATTGAAATAAAACAATATTTATGGTATTATTCAAACATAGTTTTAACTTGTGAGGTAAAAATGGAACACAAAAAAATAATCTACATTCACGAGCCAACGCCTCTCCAATGCGGTCAGGCGGTGCTTGCAATGCTTACAGGCAAAACGGTTGACGAAATTGTAGAGCTTTGCGGTACAGACAGAGAAACCAAACTTTGCGATATGAAGCGTGTGCTTTTGGAATGCGGTATTACAATAGGAAACGAAAGAATTGCCGTAAATAATAAATCCGAGTTGCCCGAGGTTTGCGTTTTAAGCCTTGAAACGCCGAGATGCTGGCATTGGTCGCTTTACGCATACGGAACTTTTTATGACCCCGAGCATGGGGTTATGGATGATTTCCCCGAAACCAAACGCAAATATTATTGGAAGATTGAATTATAGAAAAACACAGGGTGTTCCGCCAAATGCAGAACACCCTGTGTTTTTTATCTTATACCATAATTTTCAATAACGTAATCCATATCCTTATCGCCTCTGCCAGAAAGGTTAATAAGAATTGAACCCTGATCCATTGTTTTTGCAAGCTTCATACCGTAAGCTACGGCGTGGGAGCTTTCGATTGCGGGGATTATACCCTCAAGGCGTGAAAGCTTGAAGAAAGCATCTATTGTTTCCTCATCGTCAATAACATCATACTTAACACGACCCAAATCATGCAAAAATGCGTGTTCAGGACCGGAAGACGGATAATCAAGACCCGAGGCTACAGAATAAACAGGAGCAGGATCGCCGTTTTCATCCTTTAACATTATACTGTTAAAGCCGTGCATAATACCCTCTGTACCGTATTTAAGGCTTGCGGCGTGGTCTCCGAGCTTCGGACCTCTGCCCAAAGGCTCAATACCGTAAATATCAACAGGGTCATTGAGGAATCCTGCAAAAAGACCTGCGGCATTGCTTCCGCCGCCAACGCAGGCAACTATCGCATCAGGCAAATGACCTGTCATCTCGGTAAACTGGTCACGCGCCTCAATACCAACAACACTCTGGAAATCGCGCACCATCATCGGGAACGGATGCGGACCTAAAACAGAGCCTATGCAGTAAATAGAATGCTCATATTCTTTACTGTAAGCATCAAATGCGGCGTCAACTGCCTCTTTAAGGGTCTGCAAACCGTGAGTTACCTCAACAACATTTGCGCCGAGTATCTTCATACGGGCAACATTGGGAGCTTGCTTCTTAATATCAACAGTACCCATATAAATATCACATTCAAGACCGAAATAAGCAGCGGCAGTAGCCAAAGCAACACCGTGCTGACCGGCACCTGTTTCGGCAATTATCTTGCGTTTACCCATATACTTTGCAAGCAAAGCCTCACCCATACAGTAGTTAAGCTTAAGAGCGCCTGTATGATTAAGGTCCTCTCGTTTAGCATAAAGCTGCACCTTACCGCCAAGTGAATCCGAAAGTCTCTCAAGGTGGGTTACAGGTGTAGGTCTGCCCTGAAATTCCTTTCTTATTCTTCGAAGCTCTGCAATAAATCTTCTTGATTGGCAAATTGAATAATAAGCCTCGGTTATTTCTGCCATTGCATTTTTAAGCTTATCATCAATATACACTCCGCCGTATTTACCGAAATAACCGTTTTTATCGGGATAATTTCTAAAATAGGTATCAAAATCAACACCGTTTAAAATCATAATTTTTTCCTCCGTATATTTATTAAATTATTACTCAAAAGCTTAATTTTTTAATCAGCTTCACCATCGTTTTGACAAAATAAACATAAATAAAACCTCAAAATCAAAAAAAGTCCTGTCCCTAAATGGGACAAGACTTAAAAAATCCTGCGGTGCCACCCAAATTGATGAAATACTCATCCACTCAACCTTGTACCAACATACAAGCCGTACTGTAACGGGTACGCCCCGTCAACTGCTACTCACGCAAAGCCGCGCTTTCGGTTGCCCTCATAAGCCCATTCGCCGTTACTTTTGTTATTGCCATTCCACCGCCGACAACTCTCTTTAAACATCTGTAATGGTTACTATTCTTAATCACAGGTTTAGTTTTATAATTTATTTTATAATACCACCCGCAAATAAAATTGTCAAGTGGTTTTTACCAATTCATCCTCATTACCGTTCTCGCTTACAAGCTTTTCCTCAAGATGCTCACGCGCATTTGCAAGCATAAGTTTTATGCGGTTTTCCTGATTCACCTTGGTCGCTCCTGCATCATAGTCTATTGCAACTATATTCATTTCGGGGTTTGCATCTTTAAGAGGTTTCATCATACCCTTACCGCAAATATGGTTAGGTAAACAGCCAAACGGCTGTGTACAAATAATGTTATGCACGCCCTTATCATTAAGTTCAAGCATTTCGGCAGGAAGAAGCCAGCCCTCACCCATTTTTGTACCAATTCCCATATATGGCTTTATAAGAGCAATAGTATGCTCTATGGGAGTTGCCGCCTCAAATCTGCCGTCATTTTTCATAAGCTCAATAATTTTATTCTGCTTATTTGAAATAAACTTATATGCCGCTTTTCCGATAAGGCTTGTAATACGGTGCATTCCGTAAAGCTCATAATCGGTAAACATATCAATAAAGCTGTAAAGGAAAAAGTCCATAAGACCGGGCATTACAACCTCTGCACCCTCATCGACCAAAAATTGCTCAAGATTATTGTTTCCGAGCGGTGAATACTTAACATATATTTCACCTACAACGCCAACCCTTATTTTAGGTGTTCGATTTACAGGTATCTCGGCAAATCGGTCAAGCATCATCTGACAGTTGCGCTTAACCTTTTTAAAGGAAAGACCCTCGGTTTTAATACCATCTGCAAGCTTTGCTGTAAGCTCTTCAGCCAATCGCTCGGTATCACCCTTATTTATCTCATAGGGTTTACACTGATTAACCAGAGTAAGAAGCATATCACCATAAATAATCGCATTAAAAAGCTTACGGATAAGTGTAACATTAAACTTTAAACCCGGATGCTTTTCAAGACCGTTAAAGCTCAAGGAAATTACGGGAATATGCGAATATCCAGCCCTTTCAAGAGCCTTTCTCAAAAGAAATATATAGTTTGAAGCTCTGCAACCGCCGCCTGTTTGAAAGTAAACGAGCGCCGTTTTATTTATATCATACTTACCGCTCTGAAGAGCAGATATAAACTGACCTATAACCAAAATTGCAGGATAGCAGGTATCGTTATGAACATACTTTAGACCTGTTTCAATAACCTCAGGGCCTACGTTATCAAGCAGATGTGCCTTATAGCCGTTATTATTGAAAACGCGCTCAATAAGCTTAAAATGGCGTGAAAGCATTGTAGGCATAAGAATGGTATAATCATTCTTCATTTCCTTGGTAAACTGAACATAAGGAAGCTTTTTTTCGCTCACAGCAATCCCTCCCTTTCATCCAACGCACCGATAAGACTGCGAAGTCTTATTTTAACTGCGCCTAAATTGGTTATTTCATCTATTTTAATCTGCGTATAATACTTGCCGTTTGATTCGAGTATCTCACGCACCTCATCTGTTGTAATTGCATCCACGCCGCAACCGAATGAAACCAACTGAACAAGCTGAACATCGGTATTTCTCGCGGCAAAATGAGCAGCCCTATAAAGGCGGGCATGGTATGTCCATTGGTTAAGCACCCTTACTCTTTTAGGCTCTTCCAAATGGCAAACGCTATCCTCACTTACAACAACAAATCCCAAGGAATTTGCAAGCTTATCTATACCATGACCTATTTCAGCATCTATATGATAG
>JAZSKL010000261.1:0-5424 GCA_045534855.1 Acutalibacteraceae bacterium | reverse complement strand
TACACTTTAAAGGAATAAATTGTCAATAGATTACTTGCTGTAAATGATGTAGTATTATTATACGGCAAATTAAATAAAACGGAGGTTCGTTTATGTTGCGAAGAATACTGTCTGTAGCTGTTATTGCGGTAATGCTTTTATCACTTATTGCCGTAATTCCCGTTTCGGCTGAAAAGGCGGATAATACTTTTGCGGTAAATCAATCGGTTGTTGATGAGAGTATTACTGTTAATTTTGAAATACCGTTATCGGGTGAATATAGAATAGGTTTTTCGTATAAGGCGATTGACGAAGCAACCTCAAATTTGGTTTTCGGAATTAAAATTGACGGTGAATATCCTTTTGATAATGCCGGAAAGCTTGAACTCCCTCGTATGTGGAGCTTGGGCGATGAAATCCGTACTGACGGATTGGGTAACGAGTTCACACCTGAAATATTACCTTATTCCGAGTATACATTTAATTATCTTACCGATGTTACCGGTTGGACAGTTGATGAATATACCTTTAACCTTTCAAACGGTACGCATACTATGGAAATAATTCCTGTTGAGGGAGAGTTTGAAGTACAATCGGTTACATTCAGCGAAATCGAAGAGGTATTACCTTACAGCAGTCAAAAAATCAAGGGAGATAAGTATTCGGGCAACCCGATAATTATTGAGGGTGAGGATGCTGATGTTTTAAGTACATATTGGTTAATTCCGCGTTCGGATTCCTCAAGTGCTTCGGTTCATCCCTCGAGTGATTCAGTAAACCGTATAAATTACATAGGCGGTTCAACCTGGAAATCTGCAGGTGAAAGCATTACTTGGAATGTTAATGTTAAAAAATCGGGATATTATCAGGTTGGTTTTAATTACCGCCAGTCGGCAGTAATTAACGGAAATACATACCGTATGTTAACCGTTGACGGCAAGCTTCCGTTCAGCGAGGCAAAGGAAATTTCCTTTGCGTATTGCACCGAATGGGAAGGTCTAAATTTCGCTGATAAGAAGAATAAGCCTTACCTTATATATCTTGAAAAAGGTATGCATGAGCTTACTTTAACCGCAACTCCCGGTTCAATGGTGGATATAAGTATGTTGCTTAAAAACACCGTTTCTTCTCTGGGTGAGCTTTATATGGAAATCACCAAGATAACAGGTGATACTCCCGATAACTACCGCGATTATGCTTTGTTTGAAGCTATTCCCGATATGCAGAAGAATATTGAAAAATGCATAGGCGAGCTTAAAAAAGCATCGGGTTATCTCGGTAAGATTGGCGGCGATGAGGGTAGCTCATACGATTCAACAATTAAATCAATGCAGCAGGTTTTAACCAAAATGCTTGATAGTAAGTATACCGCGCATCGCTATGTTACAGATTATTATTCTAAATACTGCTCGTTGGCATCGGTGCTTAATGAAATGCGCGAAATGCCGCTTGAAATAGACCGTATAATTCTTTCCTCACCTGATAATGATATAGATTTCGAGGAAGCAGGATTTTTCGAGCAGGTATGGTTTTCCACTAAAAAATTCTTCGCATCATTCGGTAATGATTATAATAATATTTCCGGAATAAAAGAGGGCGAAGAGCATTTAACTCTTTGGGTAAATTGGGGTAGAGACCAAGCGCAGGTGCTTAATTTCCTTATTCAGTCCTCTTTTACTGAGGAGTTTAAAATTCCTGTTGATGTTAAGGTTGTAAATGCAACTATTGTTCAGTCGGTGCTTTCAAGTAATGAGCCTGACATCATTTTGCAACAGCCGAGAAGCGAACCGGTAAATCTTGCAATAAGAAATGTTCTTTTGGATTTAAGCCAGTTTGAAAACTGCGATGAGGTTTTAGAACGCTTCCAGGAGGGTGCGGAAACACCGTATAGATATAAGGACGGTCTTTACGGATTACCCGATACACAAACCTTCTTCCTTATGTTCTACCGTACCGATATTTTTGAAAGTTTAGGACTTACAGTTCCCGAAACATGGGATGATTTTATATCAACTGCAAAGCTTTTGGCAAGAAATAATATGGATGTTTGGTTGCCCTATACACAGATTACAACAGTTAATCAGGTTAATACGGGTATAGGAAGCCTTAATCTCTTCTCAAGCCTGCTTTTGCAAAATAACCTTTCTCTTTATACCGAGGACGGACGTTCAACAACTCTTACCGAAACTAATGTTATAAAAACCTTTGAAAAGTGGACTGATTTTTATACTAAACTTAAAGTTCCGGTTACAATGAGCTTTTATAACCGTTTCAGGGTTGGTACTTGTCCGCTTGGTATTGAACAGTATACAAACTTCACAACCCTTAAAGCCGCAGCTCCCGAGATTGAGGGACTTTGGGCAGTAAGTGAACTTCCTGGTACACTTGATGCTTATGGCAATGTAAACCATGCAACTTCAGGCGGCGGTACTGCTTGCTGTATACTTAAAGCTGCAGAAAAACGCGGAAATAAAGAAAATGCATGGAATTTCTTGCAGTGGTGGACACGTGAAGATACCCAGCTTTCATATACAAACAATCTTGAATCCGTTTTGGGTGCAACAGGCCGTGTTGCTGTTTCTAATAAGAATGCATTTGCCCAGATGTCTTGGGATTCCGAAATGAAAAAGGATATTATTAAAGCTTGGGAAAATGTTAATGAAATTGAAGAAGTACCCGGCAGTTATTATGTAACACGTTCGGTAGACCTCAGCTTCTGGAATGTTGTAAACCAGAATGAGAACCCCAAGGATGTACTTTTAAAATGGGGTACAGAGGTTGATGCCGAAATTGAAAGAAAATGGAACCAATACGAAAATAGGGGATAAGCGATGAGTAGTGCGTTAAATAAAAAAATAGTTACCGCAGGTAAAAAAAGGCGCGGATTAAGCGAAAATGCAATGTATGCTATTTGTCTTGTACCTTTCCTCAGCTTCTTTTTCCTGTTTACGGTTTTACCTATTCTTTCTTCTATAGTTTTAAGCTTTTTTGATTATGATATGGTTTCAACTCCGCTTTTTACGGGTTTGGAAAATTATATCAGACTTTTTACCGGTGACTCTACCTTTTTAACAGTATTTGTTAATACACTTAAATTTTCAGTGATTACCGGTCCTTTAGGATTTTTACTTTCTTTCCTTTTGGCTTGGATGATAAATGAGTTTCATCCTGTTTTGCGTACAGCACTTACGTTTTTGTTCTACGCTCCAGCACTTGTAGGAAACGCATATTTTATATGGCAGATACTGTTTTCGGGCGATAGCTTGGGTTACGCTAATAACTTCCTTATTAGTATGGGTATTATAACCGAACCAATACAGTGGTTTAAAAATCCTGAATATAATATGATTATCATTATGATTATCCAGCTTTGGATGGGTATGGGAGTTTCGTTCCTATCCAATATTGCCGGTCTTCAGAATGTTAATACCGAGCTTTACGAAGCGGGTGCTATAGATGGTATAAGAAGCCGTTGGCATGAGCTTTGGTATATAACTCTTCCATCGATGAAGGAAATACTTTTCTTTAGTGCAATAATGCAGATACAGGCAGTATTTTCTATAGGAACAATAGTTACAACGCTTGCAGGATACCCAAGTGTTAATAACTCTGTTGATACTATTGTTTCTTATATTTCGGATGTTGGTACAACAAGATATGAAATGGGTTATGCATCAACCATTTCGGTAATTTTGTTTACGGTAATTCTTTTCTTCAGATATGTTGTGGTTGCGCTGCTTAAACTTGTGGGCAAGTCGGATTCTAAATAAAGGTTTGTTGAGGTGAAATGAATGTCTAAAATGCGTTCGCAGTATCGCAGATATACACGTTCCAAAGCAGGAAATGTTATGTATTTCATAGTTCTTGCTTTGGCAGGTGCGTTTTCTATTCTGCCGCTTATATACTGCGTTATAACTTCCTTTAAGCCACTTGATGAGCTTTTAATATTTCCGCCTCAGTTTTTTGTACGCAGACCAACTTTGAGCAACTATATTGCGTTGCCATCGTTGCTAAATAAACTGATGGTTCCTATGTCCCGTTACATATTCAACAGTCTTTTTGTTGCATTAACTTCAACCTTTTTCCATATAATTGCGGCATCTCTTGCGGCATTCGCTTTTTCAAAATCAAAGCTTAAATTCCGCAAAACGCTGTTCTTATTGGTTCAGGTAATGCTTCTTTATAATGCTTATACATTGGCTGTTCCGCAATATTTAATTTTCAGTAAGCTTAATATAATTGATACCTATTTTGTTTACATACTTCCTGCAATTCCCTCGGCAATGGGTTGCTTCCTGATGAAGCAGTTTATAGATGTAGGTGTTCCGGATGCGTTGCTTGAAGCCGCAAGAATAGACGGTGCAAACGTATTCAGGGTTTATTGGCAGATAATAATGCCGATGGTTAAGCCTGCATGGATGACTTTATTGTTATTCTCCTTCAGAGATATGTGGTCAATCGTTCCTGCGGGTACTATTTTCAGCGAAGAACTTAAAACACTTCCGCAGGTTATGTCTACAGTTACTGCCGGAGGTATTGCAAGAACAGGTAGCTCAATGGCACTTACCGTACTGTTGATGATACCGCCAATTATTGTATTTATGATTTCACAGAGTCATGTTATTGAAACTATGAGCAGTTCAGGCATTAAGGAATAATTATGCGTGATATTTACAATTCGGAGGAAAACTGTGAAAACGTTTAGAAAGATAGTTTTAATTCTGCTTGCGTTAACAATGGTGCTTTCGTCTGCACTTACCGTTGGTGCACAAAGCTTTACTCATATTAACGAGGCGGACTCAACCACTTCAATAACCATTTCGCGTGAGGCATATACTGTTTATAAAAAATTGCAGGCTTCCGATTTCGGTCTGGAAGACAGCTTTGAGGGTATAAACGATGTATACCTTGCCGATAACGGTGAGCTTTACCTTGTTGGTGGAGAGGGTTCAAAGATAGTTGTGCTTAATAATGACTATACCTTTAACCGCGTTATTTCGGTAACTGATGCTAACGGTGAAACGGTTGAATTTGAAAATGCGAAAGGTATATATATGAGCGATGACCTTATATATCTTTGCGATACCTCTAATTCAAGAATACTTATTCTTGATATGGAGGGCAGAGTGCAGGATATATGGACAACACCGGAGTCATCACTTATTCCCAAGGGCTTTCTTTTCCAACCTACACGTATAGAAAAGGATGCTGACGGATTTTTCTATGTACTGTCATTCGGTTGCTATTACGGTGCTTTAACCTATTCTCCAGAGGGCGAGTTTATTGGATTTTACGGTTCTAACAGGGTAAAGGCTACTGCACTTGATACCTTGTCATATATCTGGGATTTAATAACGAGTAACGATGAGAAGAAGTCGCAGTCGGTAAAGACATTGCCTTATTCATTTGTTGATTTCTGCTTTGATAAGGATGGCTATATGATAA
>JAZSKL010000197.1:0-10177 GCA_045534855.1 Acutalibacteraceae bacterium | reverse complement strand
TCACCCATAGAGTCATGTTCAATACGATAATTCATTTTAAAAAACACCTTTCAATTAAATTTCAATATTATTTATAATTTCTTTAAGGCAATTCGCACTATGTCGCAAAGCCCCAATTTCTTCTTCATTAAGAGGTAATAATACCTTACTGTGAGCGCCCTTATTACCAACTACACTGAGTAAGCTGAGGCAAACATCATCAATACCGTACTCACCGTGCATCATGGTTGAAACGGTCATAGTTGTATCTATACCACTCAACAAGCACTTACAAATGTGGCACACCGATATTGATACCGCATAGAATGTTGCGCCTTTACGCTGAATAACGCGCGCGCCTGATTTACGCACATAATTTTCAACCTCTTCGCGGTTAAACTCGGGATACTCATTAGAATTGAGCAATGCCGCTCTGTAATCCTCAATCGGAACATTTGAGATATTTGCAATAGACCACGGAACGAATGCGGAATCACCATGCTCACCGAGAACATAAGCGTGTACGTTCTTCTGGTTTACATCATAATACTCTGCAACGCGGGCACGAAGACGAGCAGTATCAAGAATAGTACCCGAACCGATTATGCGCTCTTCGGGAATACCTGATATTTTATGGAAAACATAGGTAAGAATATCTACAGGGTTACTTACAATTATGTAGGTAGCATTGGGTGCATACTTAACAATCTCACCGGCAACAGTTTTTAAGATGTTAACATTGGTTTGTGCAAGATCCAATCTTGACTGACCCGGAGTTCTCGCAACACCGCAGGTTATGATTACGATATCAGAGTTTTGGGCATCAACATAAGAACCTGCATAAATAGAGGCAGGATTGCAAAACGGAACGCCTTGCCTTATATCCAATGCTTCACCAAGAGATTTTTCTTGGTTAATATCTATCATAACGATTTCAGAAGCAATACCCATAACAGTTAAGGTATATGCTATTGTTGAACCAACGCTACCCGAGCCTATTACAGTAATTTTATTCATAATTTCTCTCCTTATATTTTTTTATTTAAAAACAGCAATAACATCACTGATTATTTTTTTAGAATACTATGCAGAAAATTAACCTTTTAATAATTGATTTCTTAAATGTGCTAACGATAATGCCAAATTTTCGTTTTGAAGCAATATACCTGAAGGAATATGTAATTTGCAGGGTGCAAAGTTCCATATTGCCTTTATTCCGTTTTTTATCATTTGGTCGCATACCGCCTGCGCCGAGCTTTCGCCAACAGTTATGATACCAAGGGAAATATTATTTTCTCTGCAAAATTCATTAAATTTTTCCATAGGTAAAATTTCGGTTTTTGAATCAAGATAAATAGTCTTATCATTCAAATCAAAAGCTGCCGTTATTTTAACTCCGAATTTTTCAAAACCGTCATATTGTAATAATGCACGACCTAATCTTCCGGCACCAACCAAAACCGCCGAGGTTAATTTATTATAGCCGAGAGTATTTTCAAGCTCTTCTATAAGCATAGAGGTTTCATACCCGAGTCTCGGTCTACCTGAACCGCTTACCATCGCAAGGTCCTTTCTCACCTGAACCTCACCAAGCTTTAGCTCCTTTGAGATTGTAGTTGCGGATATATACGGAACCTTATCGGGCGATAATGCTTTAAGCAAATTAAGGTATCTCGGAATTCGCCCCAGAGTGGCTTTTGAGATTTGAACTTTATCCATCACAATCCCCCTTTTTTAAATTCGAATTAACAAGTTAAAAAAATAACAATTTCAATATCTGTAATATCGATAATATTCATATCGATTTATACAACTAAACAACCCCATAATATTAAATCTTATGTATTATATCATTTTTCATCGATAAAATCAATGTTTTTTACTAATATTATTACAAAATTCAACATCCATATATACCCATTCAAATTTCAAAGGCAGTATATAAATTAAAAAAATGCGGAAGAAGCTTTTGGGGCTTCCTCCGCATACATTTATAATAATATAATTCTTTTTATATTTTAACGCTTATATTCCATACCGAGTAACCGATATTTTGCGCCTGCCATTGTGTTTTCAGGCAGTTTTTCCCATTCACATTCACCTATAAATGCTTCTATCGCCTCAAGATTTTCTTTTGTATCGGTTATCCCCGAAATCATAGGTGTTCGCACCACAAAAGGCTTTCCGCTTTGTTTAAGGTAATTGAAATTTTCGAGAATTTGCTTATTTGATACTCCCGTATACTTTTTGTGAAGTTCATCATCCAAAAGCTTTATATCCATTATAACGAAATCAAGACTGTCAACCACACGCTTAAAAATTTCCGCATCGGCATAACCGCTCGTTTCAATACAAAGATGATAACCCTTTAAAAGCCCGATTGTTTCAAGCAAAAACTCATACTGCATAAGCGGCTCTCCGCCTGAAAAGGTAAACCCGCCAAAACCGTCACCGTATGCACTTGCCGAAGCCAAAAGTTCCTTTGCAAGCTCATCTGCACTTAATGTTCTTCCGCAAATTTCAAGGCAGTTTTCAGGACAGATATGAACGCATCTTCCAAACTGCTGACATTCAGTATGCTCACAGGGAACACGGCAACGCTCACAACCCTTACAGCGAACATTTTTATACATAAGCTGTTGCTTTGAGCTTAAGCCCTCGGGATTATGACACCAGATACATCTTAAAGGACAGCCCTTGAAAAATACAGTAGTTCTGATACCCGGTCCATCATGAACCGCCATTTCCTTTATGTCAAAAATCGTACCCGTCATACAGAATATGCTTGTCTTGCTATAACGTGATCCTGATATTCCTTATCAAGCTCAACAAAATATGCACTCCAGCCCCAAATTCTTACAACCAACTGGCGGTAATTTTCAGGATGCTTTTGAGCATCAAGCATTTTGTCAAGATTTACGGTATTAAGTTGCAACTGATGACCTCCGCGGTCAATAAAGTTTTTAACCAGCATACCAACCTTTTGAGTACCCTCACTATCGGCAAAAATGCTCTGATGGAACTCAAGCGTAAGCGGACCGCCGTTTATTGCATTTTCAAAATGCGGCTTGGTCATAGATGCAATCACCGAAACAGGACCCTTAACCTTTGCAAAAAGACTTACAGAGAAGTTAGTACCAAAAGGTTCTTTTTCTCTTCTGCCATCAGGCGAAGCGCCTATTTCATTTGCATGCCATAAGTAGTACATAGCACTACCTGTACCTGCGCGCCATATTCCGCCGCGGCAGTTAGTTCTTCCGCTTAAAGCCTTTGAGAAGCAATCAACCAATTCTACTGCTATACTGTCTACAAAATCATCATTGTTTCCAAGCTTTGGCGCTTCATAGCGAAGTATCGGCAAAATCTCGGGATGCTTTTCGAAGTTACTGTCAACCGCCTCTAAAAGCTGCTCTTTAGAAATAGTTTTTTCCTCAAAAACATACTTCTTTATTGCGGCAAGGCTATCTGCAGCAGTAGCTATTCCCGTACCGTGAACACCAAAGTTATTATACTTTCCGCCCTCATAAATATTGCAATCCATAAGAACATTCATAAATGGTGACGGAACGAACCACAAGTTATCAATACCGGAGCAAATATCATCCACCTGCGAGTTAATCTCATCCTGAACGCTCGAGAAAAACTCATCATAGCTCTCACTGCTCATAAGTGATTTATGAAGCGCATTATCAACCGTTTTAGCGTATGACAATGCCGCAATATTTGCAACATCCGCACCAACATTCGGAACTATAAACTCCCAACAAGCGGCAACGGTATAGTTTACTGCATCGTTATGGCTGTAACCCAATTTTTCAAGTGCCGGAATAACAATATCATCATTGGAATACTGCGGAAAACCAAGACCTGCCTTGGTAAGCTCACTTGCGAGTGTATAACGCTCTGCAGGTGTGTTTTTACTGACCCTCAAATTTATTTTGGGGTCTATCATCTTATTATTGTAGCTTGCTTTAAGGCATAGCTCTGAAAGGGTGTTGAACACATCGTTACCCTGCTCATCGCAACCTCCAAGCATCATACTCTGACCATTATCACCCTGCTGAACACCTATATAAATATCGCTGTCCTTATTGAAAGAGAGGAAGAAATCCTCTAAAAGCTCAAGCGCTGTATCGTATGTATAAACACCTGCATCCATATCGGCTTTAAGATATTTATAGATATAACGGTCAAATCTGCCTATTGTATTATGATAATTTCCCTCAAGCCATAAGGAATAATGGATTATACGGAAAAACTGCAAAGCCTCACGGAAGTTGCGAGCGCCATAACGAGGTACTTGTGTAAGCACCTCAACAAGGTCACTTCTTCCCTGTCTTTTAGCCTCCTCCAAATACTTATCCGAAAGGGCGATTATATTATCTATTGCGCGTTTTCCGTTTTCATCGGCAGTTTCACGCTTTGCAAGAAGACCCTTGTCAATAGTATCATAATAATTAGGTGAAAGGTTGGAAAGATATCCAAGCTCGTGAATAAAGTGCTTGGATTTTATATCCTTCCATTCGCTTTCGGTAAAAACATCAGGAATATTTGAAACGGTACGCAAGAAACAAATCTGCTCACCCTCCAAAATAACTGCCTTTTCCTCTTTGCAAAGCCTTTCAAAACGATCTGCCATACGGGCTTCGGGTGAAAGACCTAAAGCCGAATATTCTCCGGCTAAATCCCAATCAACACTGTGGCGGAACTCATGATGTTTTTTATCAAGAATAAAATTGTATAAGTTTTTATTCATATATATCCCTCCGTTTATCAACCTTTACGCCATACCATCTTATTTACAACACCGGTATAGCTTTGAATAAGCTTTACAACCTTTGTTGAAACATTTTCCTCAATATAATCAGGTACCGGAATACCGTAATCACCCTCTGAATTTGCAATAACTGCCGTATCAACACCCTGCAAAAGAGATTTTTCATCTATTCCTGCAAGAACAAAGCAAGCCTTATCAAGTGCCTCGGGGCGCTCGGTAGAGGTTCTTATACAAACAGCAGGAAACGGCTTTCCAATACTTGTAAAGAAACTGCTTTCTTCAGGCAATGTACCGCTATCGGAAACAACCGCAAAGGCATTCATCTGCAGGCAGTTGTAATCATGAAAACCAAGCGGTTCATGCTGAATAACACGCTCATCAAGCTTAAAGCCACTCTTTTCAAGACGATTTCTGCTTCTCGGATGGCAAGAATAAAGTATAGGCATATCATACTTCTCTGCCATCTTATTTATAGCACCAAAAAGACTGTTAAAATTCTTTTCGGTATCAATATTTTCTTCTCTATGTGCTGAAAGAAGAATATATTTTCCCTTTGTAAGTCCCAACTTATTATGAATATCAGAGCTTTCGATATCCTCTAAATTGTTATGCAAAACCTCCGCCATAGGAGAACCTGTAACATATACACGCTCTTTAGGAAGCCCACATTCGTGCAGGTATTTTCTTGCGTGCTCGCTGTAAGCCAGATTTACATCCGAAATAATATCTACTATTCGGCGGTTGGTCTCTTCAGGCAGACACTCATCCTTACAACGGTTGCCCGCCTCCATATGAAAAATCGGAATATGAAGTCGCTTTGCCGCAATCGCAGAAAGGCAGGAGTTAGTATCACCCAAAATAAGAAGTGCATCAGGCTTTATTTGGTTCATAAGCTTATATGAGCAGTTGATAATATTACCAACAGTAGCTCCAAGGTCATCACCAACGGCATCCATATAAACTTCAGGGTCCTGGAGCTTTAAATCCTTAAAGAAAACACCGTTGAGGTTGTAATCATAGTTCTGACCTGTATGCGCCAACACGCAATCAAAATATTTACGGCATTTATTTATTACTGCGGCAAGTCTTATTATTTCAGGTCTTGTACCAACAATAATCAAGAGTTTAAGCTTGCCGTTATCCTTAAATTTTACATCAGAGTAATCTGTTTTAATGTTCATATATTACACTTCCTCAAAAAATGTATCAGGTTTATTTGGGTCAAAGCTCTCATTAGCCCACATAACCGTAACAAGGTCATTTGTATCGGAGAGATTTATTATATTATGGGTATACCCGGGAAGCATATGTACTGCCTCTATTTTATCACCCGAAACCTCAAAATTCAAAACTTCGTCAGTTCCGATTTTACGCTGCTGTATAAGTCCCTGACCAGAAACAACAATAAAGAATTCCCATTTTGTATTATGCCAATGCTGACCTTTTGTAATGCCGGGCTTTGAAATATTAACCGAAAACTGACCGCATTTTTCTGTCTTTAAAAGCTCGGTAAAAGAGCCGCGCGCATCAATATTCATCTTTAAAGGAAATGAAGCCTTTTCTTTAGGCAAATATGAAAGATATGTAGAATACAATTTCTTTTCAAAGCTTCCTAATGGAATTTCGGGGATAACAAGCGTCTGCGGTTGCTCCTTAAAGGAATAAATAAGGTCAACTATTTCACCCAATGTAATCTTATGCTCAACCGCAACCTTACAGTATTCACCCTCGCGGTTTTCAGAGCCTTTTAGCGCATTTATAAGCTCATCAACAACATCATCGATATACACAAGCGTCATATTAACACTGCGGTCATTTACCTGAATAGGCAAATCGTTTGCAATATTATTGCAAAAAATTGCAACAGCACTGTTATAATTCGGTCTGCACCATTTTCCGAAAACATTAGGAAAGCGATAAACCAAAACCTTCGCACCTGTCTCCTTTGAATAGGCAAACAGCAAATCCTCACCCGCTTTTTTTGAAATACCGTACGGGTTATCTAAAGCCGCCTGAATTGATGAAGAAATCATAACAGGGCAATTATTATTGTGCTTTTTAAGGGTATCAAGCAACAACGAAGTAAAGCCGAAATTGCCCTCCATAAACTCCGATTGCTCTTTCGGGCGGTTAATACCCGCAAGATGGAAAACAAAATCACATTTTGAGCAGTATTCGTCCAAAAGCGCAGGGTTTGTATCAATATCATATTCAAAAACTTCAATATCGCTGTCAATACCGCGAGTTTTATCCTTGCCTGCGGCAACATTATATAACGCCGCACATAAATTTTTACCCACAAACCCGTGAGCTCCTGTTATGAGTATTTTCATTTACTTCACTTCCCGAAATCATAATCAAGGCCAACTGCCTCAAGTTCTTTTTTATACTCTAAAGCCTCATCATTAGAAACTTTACCAATATTTTCATATAGATTTTTAATTTTTTTGCGTTTAAACAAAACTGCATAAATAAGACGCCAAATCCACATAAAAGGCAATAAAACAGGAACTTTTTTTAGTATAGGAAACAACTTACACATATTTTTGTACGGCAAAAAAGCCGACCTTAAAAAGCCATTTACCTTAACGTTTTTAACCTTGCTATTTTCCAAAGTCTTTACTGCAGCAGCTTTTTGACTTGAACTTTTAGTGCCAAATGCACCGCTTCCGAATGCCTTATCAGTTATAATATCAACCGATTCATCACACTCTCCATCTTCAAACCAACACTTAACCGTACGTACCACGTTTTTGTGAAAATCATACATCTTAAGTTTTTTGAATTCTTCTTCAATATATTGCATATCCAAATCGGGATATGTATTGAGATATACCCAAATATCAACAAAATGTTTTATTCCTATACCGGAAAAACGGTAATGCTTCGTAAGATGAGCAAAAAGATAAATATAAAAATCCTCATTACTCATAACAAACCTATGTCGAGAGCCTTCTGCAAGTTTAGCAAATCGCCAACCATCACCAAAATATTTAAAATAATCCTTATGTTGAGGTGAAACAAGATATCTGTGAAGTTCAAGGTAAAAAGGAGCGTCATTCCAAGCAAGCTCGTTTTCATTTTCTTTAACAAACTGCATACCCATTTCTTCTAATATAGGTACAATCTTATCGTATTGCTCCATTCGGATAATAATATCAGCATCTCCCATTGTACGCATTTCTGCTTTAGGGTATATTTCTTTTATTATACTTCCTTTAAGCGGCATAAAATCTATAGCATTTTTCTCAAACTCATCAGAAAGTTTAGCAAGCGAATAATTTTGCTTTTGCGAAACTGCCATTGACTGGCATACATCAGAAAAAAACTGATTATTAAGTTGAGGATCCAATTGAATTTGGCTGTTAACAATACCATAGTAAACCAACGGCACTATTCGGTGAGATTTTGCATATTTATAAACAGAAACAAAATCAAAATCTTCACTCAACACATACTTCTTTCCGGTCAATGCGCTATGTATAAGATTTATTATACCGATTTGCTGACTATCCATATATTATCCCCCAAAACAACATTAATTAAGTTTCTTTAATTCTTCCCTTATATACTCAAGAGATAAAAGTTTTTCTTTAACGCCCTCAACATCAAGCAAATCTGTGTTGTTAGAGTTAAACTCGGTAAGCGGATTGCGTTCGGTATCGCCATCCTTAAAATACTTATCATAGTTAAGGTCGCGTTTATCGCAAGGAACACGGTAAAAATCACCCATATCAATAGCTCCGCTACACTCTTCATTGGTAAGCAAGGTCTCATACATTTTTTCACCGTGACGAATACCTATAACCTTTATTTCGGTTTCAGGGCCAAAAAGTGAGGTTACTGCCTTTGCCAAGGTTTCTATTGTACAAGCAGGTGCTTTTTGAACGAGAATATCACCTGAAACACCGTTTTCAAAGGCAAACAGCACAAGATCTACAGCCTCATCAAGACTCATTATAAAACGAGTCATAGAAGGCTCGGTTATGGTTATCGGTTTACCTGATTTTATCTGCTCAATCCAAAGCGGAATAACGCTTCCTCTTGAACACATAACATTTCCATAACGTGTACAGCAGATTTTAGTTTTCTCGGGGTCTACCGTACGCGATTTTGCAACAATAACCTTCTCCATCATAGCCTTAGAAGTTCCCATGGCATTAACAGGATAAGCCGCCTTATCGGTAGAAAGGCATATTACCGATTTTACCCCTGTATCTATGGCAGCGGTAAGCACATTATCCGTACCGATAACATTGGTTTTAACCGCTTCAAGCGGGAAAAACTCACAGGAAGGCACCTGTTTTAATGCTGCTGCATGGAAAATATAATCCACACCATGCATAGCATTTTTTACTGACGCCAGATCACGAACATCACCTATAAAAAATTTGATTTTACCTGCAACCTCAGGCATTTTAGCCTGAAATTCATGACGCATATCATCCTGCTTCTTCTCATCGCGCGAAAAAATACGAATTTCGCCAATATCAGTCTTCAAAAATCGATTTAAAACCGCATTACCAAAAGAACCCGTACCGCCTGTAATAAGAAGTGTTTTATCTTTAAATAAAGACATATTTATTCACCCTCCAAAATATCCGCTATCCTTTTACAAGCAAAACCATCACCATAAGGATTGCTGGCATGTGCCATAGCGTTATATTCATCCGAATTTTCAAGTAACATTTTAAAGTTTTCATAAATAACCGTTTCATCTGTTCCAACCAATTTAAGTGTTCCTGCTTTAATACCTTCAGGTCGTTCCGTTGTATCACGCATTACGAGTACCGGCTTTCCAAGACTTGGTGCTTCCTCCTGAATACCGCCGGAATCGGTAAGAATCATATAGCTGCGTGAGAGGAAATTATGGAAATCCAGAACCTCTAAAGGTTCAATAATACGAATACGGTCGCAGTCACCCAATTCTTCCTCTGCAGCCTTACGAACCACAGGATTCATATGTATCGGGTATATAGCCTTAACATCGGAATGCTCATCAATAATTCTTCTTATAGCCCTAAACATATTATGCATAGGCTCCCCGAGATTTTCCCTTCTGTGGGCGGTTATCATAATAAGTCTGCTACCTTTCGCCCATTCAAGCTCCGGATGGCTGTAATCCTCACGAACTGTGGTTTTAAGGGCATCTATTGCTGTATTGCCGGTAACATAAATGCTATCGGGAGATTTTCCCTCTTTCAAAAGATTTTCTTTTGAAAGTTCGGTTGGGGCAAAATTGTATTTTGATACAATTCCTACAGCCTGACGGTTAAATTCTTCAGGATACGGTGAGTAGATGTTGTATGTACGAAGTCCAGCCTCTACATGACCTACGGGAATCTGCTTATAAAAGCACGCTAAAGCGGTTACAAATGTAGTGGATGTGTCGCCATGGACAAGCACAACATCAGGCTTTAC
>JAZSKL010000250.1:0-5990 GCA_045534855.1 Acutalibacteraceae bacterium | reverse complement strand
CAGAGCAGGTGTAACAGGTAACAAGACCTTTACCTGTAACGTTGTCGCCTACTTCGTTTGAAGTATAATTTACGTAATTTCTTTCTTGATCATCATTCCAGGCGTAAAGACCTAACTTAAAATCACCGTTTACAATAAGGTTTCCGCCTTTACGAGCGCCTGTTTCCGGATCAACCTCATAAAGCTCAAAGTTAGCAAGCACTGCCTGCTTGTTTTTACTTGTATCAATACGGAAGCCCACTATTGCACGAGTACGATTGCCTTTACCAATCCACTGAACCGAATCAATCTGTTCTGCGGGGCTTGCACCCGTTTGGCTTACATATTCATTAAGGCAAAATGTTTTACTTGATGCAGTATAATATCCCGATTCAACCGAAACAGAAGGAACATCAATTGAAACTCTGTGCTTATTACCGCTTTGATAGTTTCCTGCTTTACTGTAATACTCAACCCAGAAGCGTTCCATAATTGAATTATCGGTAGTAGCGGTATAGCTTGTTAATTTATAGGTTTTTGATGGGTCAAGAGTAACTACCTGTGCGAAAAGACGACCTGTTGTATCAACATTGGTTTTCTTTACGTAATTATAAGTCTCTTTTTCGCCTGCAGATACATCGGTTGTTAAATACTTGAAGTTTTTAACAAATGTATTAGCGTTACCATTGGGGTCCATTGAGAGTGCAGCACTACCCGAAGTATTCTGCAATCCGCTTTCATCAACATAGGTATTAGATGCTACAACTGTCCAGTTATAGTTATTAGCATTATCACCTGAACGTTTATAAACACGAACATTTATTACAGTAGCGGTTGTGCCGGTAATCGTCATATCAATACGGTAAACACCCGGTAATGTATTTATAGGATTTGTAAATCCGCTGATTCGCATTAAGGATGTTGCGTTTTCGGTAGGGCTTTTACGGAAAAGCACAATCGGGTCATTACTTACGGTAGAGAATCTTACATAATAACCTGTTATTGATGCGTTATGACTTCCACGGTCGGTACCGTTATATCCGTTTCCTATATTCACTCTGCCCCACAAATAATTATAGCGGTCATTATTCCAAGAAGCGGGATTCTGTGAAACGGAATACTCTGCGCTTATATGTTGGCTTACGGCATTTTTAGTTTTGCTTACCGCCATAAAGTTAGCAAGATAACTTGAAGCTCCTGTATATGTTAAGGTAGGATTATCAAGCTTTAAACCGGAATTTTCAGTTAAATGAGCACTTTTATATGCAACATTCCAATCAGACTCATTAAATGAGCCATCTGTAAAATCCTCATTTATAAGTTCTTTATAAGAGGTGGGATTTTCAGAGTTAAAAACGGTTGCTGCCTGTGTTTTTATATTACCGTTAAACATCAAAACTCCTGAAAAGGTTGAAAGAACGATAAGTAAAGCAACCAACAGCGAAATTCCCTTTTTAGCAGATCTTTTTACCTGCAAAGGCCTGATTTCAAACATTTTATCATCTCTTTTCATAAAATTATTCCCATTTTTTAAGGCAGAAGCGGTTATATACCCAAAGTATTAAGCACATTACCGCACCTACAATAATAAAATAAAGCCACAACATTGCAGATGATTTATCGTAAATCTGTTTTTTCTGCATAAGAGTGTATGCCTGACTCATAACAGGACTCCACACAGCTGTAAACAACTCTATCTCAGTGTAGATAATCACAAGTGTCATTACATGGCGAAGCATTGGAACTGTAATGAACCAAAATTCTTCCCATTTATTAGCACCCTCGATTTTTGAAACCTCATAAAAAGAAGCCTGTATACTCTGAAGACCTGCAAGGAAAAGAATTGTTTGTACACCACAACTCCAGATAAGACCAAATATATTACCCAACAGACTTGCAAGCATATCGTTAATCTGGGTTGGAAGATTGAGTCCTGATAAAATCGAGTTAAAATCTATAAGACCGCCGTATGTCCCTTCTTCACCGCTTGAAACGGTAAACAAGGGTGCATTTACATACGGACCTGACATATGAATCATTATCACGCTTGAAGCAATTATTACAGGAAGGAAGAAAATTGCTCTTGCGGCAGTTCTGCCTATAAATTTCTGATTAAGAACAACTGCCAAAATCAAGCTTAAGGAAACAATTATTGGAAGTGAATAAAATATAGAACCCAAAGCATCGCGTAAATTATTTAGATAATTAGGGTCTTTTGAGAGAATGTTGTTAAAGTTTTCAACACCTACAAATTCACTATTTACTACGCCTGCACCAAACTGTATATCATTAAACGAATACCAAATTGAGCTAACAAGTGGAATAAGGAAAAATACAACCAAACCAAATATCCAGTGACCTACAAAAATGTAACCGTAACGCTGCTGCATAGCTTCTATACCGCGTTTTTTACGTTTTTTAAGCTTCATTTAAGTACTTTTCCTCCCCTCTCAATTTTTATACCAAATAGCAGATTTGCCTGCTATATTACCAAAATCACTTGTGAAATTCTGTTCGGTGCGGTTTACTAAAACACTTACACCGTTATTAAAATCTGTACGGCTTACACCGTTTGCAAGAATTTCAAAGTTTTCAATCGAAGCATCCTTTACCGCTTCATAATAATCACCGTAGTTTTTAAGCGTATCGGAAATGAACTGTGCATTATCCTCATACACTGTACCGTAAAAAGGAAATGTTTTACTTGCTGACAAATCAATATCATAATCATAAGATAAAGCAAATCCCAAGCCATTACCGCTTGCAATTGCACACAGAACAGCATCGTTGCGGTCAGGCTGAATGTTTATATAAGAGGAATAAATCGGTTTTACACCCTTATATACCATTTGATAGAACGGTATCCACTCATCAAACGAATCATAATTACCGTTTGTTATCGGAGTGTTATATAATGCATCTGCCGCCGATGCTGCGTATTGATTTGCACCACTTACCGCAACCGGATGCTTTGATTTCTTTATAGAAGCAATACTGTCTCTTACAATTTTTTCGGTATTTCCTTTTACGCCGTATTTTATATTTGTGAAATCGGAATAAGCAACATTCGAAAGCGAAGAAACGCTAACACCCGAAACATTATCCTCATTTACAAATTCAACAAGCTTATCAGTTACCGATTTGATTTTCGATTTTTTAATAAATCTGTAAACAGTGGATTTGTCAAAATCACGAAGAGGAGTATTAACCAAATATGTTTCGGCAACATGAAGCGTTGCGCTTTTTGCGGCATCATTCAAATATGAAAATCCTCCGCCCGATTCGGTATATCTTATCAAATCAAAATCAGTATAAAGGTCAATCCCCTTTTTCTTACAAAAGCTTTCAAGCTCTTTTCTTGATTTTTCATCACCAAAATCACCGGAAAAATCAAAACCGCCTGCTATTTCACCTATATCTACACCGTTATTACCATAACCAACAAGCTGAACAGAGGGCTGTTTTCCTGTTTTTAAGATAACATCATCAACGATTTTCTTTGCCCCATCAAAGCTTGTTAAAACCGTAGTTACTTTATGAGGTATTCCGCCTGTTGCAACCGTTTTAAGCGCACCGCCTATAACGGTAAGCGAATACGGTTTTTGCTCTGAACTTGACTTTGTAAGCAATTTCTTTTCTGTAAGATATTCACGGTAGCATTTAGCCATTCCGTTATAATTTGCCATTTCATCATAAAGCGGATAAAAACCAACTGTTATAATATTATCAACACGTTCTTCAGAAATGTAATTCAAATCCTGATAGCTCCATACCCATTGGGTAGTTGCAAAGGAATCAAAGCCCCTTAAATAAAAGGTTGAAGAAACAAAGGAATACTTTGTTCTTGAATTTCCTGCCTCTGCTTCAATAATTGCAGATTCTGCTGAATTTTCAATTATTGCAAACAGAGCATTTCCGTTCGAAGAAGCAACGCCGTAGCAAGGCATATATATCTGTTCAGGGTCAATAGCAATTTCAGGCTGTATACGCGATGCATCCTCTCCGTAAACAGCACCTGTGTACTTACGTGTAGCATCAACGTTTGCAGCTACGTCCATAAGCGCACCCGAACCCGTAGGAACAAACAAATAAGCACCGTTATCCTCGTTCTCGGAAGAGCACATATAAGGCGCAAGGTTAACTGAAACTACTGCGTATTCTCCACCCTCAACTACATCTTTTGTTTTTATTGAAACAGCAACTGAATCCTCACGCAAAACATATTCAACAGGAACGGAAATCAGGTAGTTATCAAAGTAATATGTAACCTTTACACCGTTATTTATCGGTTCACAAGAAACTCTGCCCTTTGCCGCTGTCTCACTGTAACCTCTTATCATATCTTCTTTCATACTTGTAGTATTCATAATGTTGATATTTACAGTAGACTGAACAGCCGAGCTTGTACCTGTATAACCGTCAGGTATATTAGACCATACCTTTCCGTTAATAAGGCTCTTTAGTTTTACGCTGTAATTGGAAGAATCCCATATAAGCTCATAGTTTTCGTTTGAAGCAACAACGCCTGTGGATAAAGTTTTTACAGGAGAGTTTACATCGTAGCTTACGGTACTTTTTTTATCTGTACAGCCAAACACCGACAGCATCATAATTAAGCAAAGTACCAAAGCAACTGTTTTTCTTAACATTTAACAAACTCTCCTTTCTATCTGAATGACAATTCCATATAAATTGCGTATATAAAATTCCAGAACTGCTGAAGCAGTATTACAATCATAAATCCGATAAATACAACAAGCAACATACCGAAAATTGTTATTGCTGATGTAATCAGGAATTTAGTAAAGGTAAACTCGTGAACATTCATCATAGCAACGCAAAGCAGATAGAATGTATATATCAACACCAATACATATATAGCATCCATAAAATCAAGACCTGCAAGAGGTAGGAAATGCGATGAAATAACACGAATAAAGGTATAAATAACTAAAGGAATTATTGAGTATGACGAAGCAACGAATACCTCTCGGAACCTACCCTTACCCTCAAACAATGTGCATACAAGCCAGTTTACCACCGACCACAATAACACTAATCCTATAGTTTGCGCAATAGTAAACAAGGTATTATAATTACGCGGGGTTACAGTAGTAAACAAAAAGCCCGATGCGGTATTTTCAAGCACCTTTGCAATATAAAACAGAACAATAACCGCAATAGCAATCGGGTAAGATGCAAGCTTTTTGGTATTTATATCATCAAATGCTCTGAATGGATGAACTGCTGTGCTTAAAGCCGCCCTCAATTTAATATTTTTAATAAGCGGAGATTGGCGCTTGCCTGATTTTACAATCAATAGAATTATTCCCACAACGAGAATTATTGCACCTATAAAGAACCAAATAAAATGGTCTGCAATAAAGCTTTTAAAAATTTGCTGATAAGCAAGGTCGTATACATTATAATCCATACCTGCTTCGGCATATTCTAAAGCCTTTTCATATTTGCCTTGCTTATAGCAAGCCATTGCAAGACCTTTATAAGCAAGCTGATTACCTCTATCTAACGAAAGAACCTGTTTCCAAAGAGGTTCAGCCTCCTCATAGTCTCCTGCAAGATAAAGTGTTTGCGCTTTCTGAATAAGAGAGCCGAATTCGGTAGGCTTAAATACTGTTATTGAAGCACCTTCTGAATCGGTTACAAGAATATCCTCCCCATTCACACATATTGAGGTTGGGGCTTTGAAGAGACCGCTTTGCGCGCCCTTACCGATACCGCCGCCGAATGCTGTAATTAGATTACATTCCTTATCATAAACATAAATAAGTCCGTATACGCTTTCGAGTGCATACATATAACCATTTTCGTTAACATCAACCGATGTTATATTCTGAACTCTTTGCTTGTTGTAGCGAATTATAACATCTTTTTCAAGGAAGTTTACAGACTCGGATGTAACGAAGCTTCCGTCCCTTGTTCTTTGGAACAAAATAACCGAGCCTCCGGGACTTATTTTAGTAAGCTGACCCGTTCCTGTACCTGCAGTA
>JAZSKL010000264.1:0-2947 GCA_045534855.1 Acutalibacteraceae bacterium | reverse complement strand
GGTTATAAGGTTGCTATTTGTGAGCAGACGGAAGACCCCGCAAAAGCCAAAGGACTTGTACGCCGTGATGTTGTTCGCATTATAACGCCCGGAACAGTTATTGAGGATAATATGCTTGATGAAGCAAGAAACAATTATCTTGCCGCGCTTGTTATAAAAAACGGGATAGCCGGTCTTTGTTTTACCGATGCTTCAACAGGTGAAGGGCATATTACCGAAATCTCCGGTGATGAGATTGAAACTCGTGTTTTAGATGATATTATGCGTTTTTCTCCAAGCGAATTGCTTGTTGATAAAAGCGTGGAGAATAATCCTAAGCTTTCTGCTTTCTTAAAAGAAAGTTATACCGGTGCATTATCCGTTCTCTCAAAAGATAATTTTGAAATTTCATTTACCGAACCGTTGCTTTTAAAACACTTTTCGGTTGTAAGCGTTGAAAATTTAGGTATAGTTGCAGGAAGTTCCGCTGAAAGTGCGCTTGGTGCCGTAATTAAGTATTTATATGATACAGGTGTTAACGGCAGCATTTCGGTTAATAAAATCAATTTTTACAACGATACTCAATATATGCGCTTGGAAATGACTGCGGTAAGAAATCTTGAACTTACGGAAACTATGCGTTCAAAATCTAAAAAAGGTTCGCTTTTGTGGGTTCTTGATAAAACTAAAACTGCAATGGGTAAACGACTTATCCGCGCATGGGTTGAGCAACCGTTACTTTCTATAAATGAGATAATATTGCGTCAGAACGCTCTTGAAGAATTGTGTTCTGATACCATACTTCGTTGCGAAGCTATTGAATATATGAGCGGTATTCGCGATGTTGAGCGTCTTATGACACGTGTTGTTTACGGAAGTGCATCTGCAAGGGATTTGTTGAGCCTTGCTGATACTGCAAGAAAGTTTGCTCCGATTAAGCAGTTGCTTGCTTCTTCAAACAGCCGTATGCTTAAAACTATTTACAAAGATATCGACCCGCTGGACGAAATTGTTACATTGATTGACAGTGCGATATGTGACCAACCTCCAACAACCGTTAAAGAGGGCGGAATTATTCGCGATGGTTATAACGAACAGGTTGACCAGTTAAGAAAAGATATGACCAGCGGTACGGATTATCTTACCGATATTGAAAACCGTGAACGCGAGCGCACAGGTATAAAGAATTTGCGTGTTCGTTTTAATAAGGTTTTCGGCTATTATATTGAGGTTACAAATTCATTTCTTGATAAAGTACCGGAGGATTATATCCGTAAGCAGACGTTAACTAACTGCGAGCGATTTATCACCGATGAATTAAAACAGCTCGAAATGCGTGTTTTAACTGCGAAAGACCGTATTTTCCAGCTTGAGTATGAGCTTTTTGATGATGTAAGAAAAAGAGCAGCGAGAGAAATTATTCGTTTTCAGAAAACAGCGGGTGCAATCGCACGTCTTGATGTTTTGTGTTCGTTGGCGCTTGTTGCGGTCGATAATAACTATTGCCGTCCGCTTATAGATAACAGCGGTGTAATTAACATTAAAGGCGGACGACATCCTGTTGTTGAGCAAATGATCAAAACTCCGTTTGTTTCTAACGATACGGTTCTTGACGGTACGGAAAACCGTTGTGCAATAATTACCGGCCCTAATATGGCAGGTAAATCTACATATATGCGTCAGGTAGCGTTAATTACTCTTATGGCACAGATCGGTTCGTTTGTTCCGGCTCAAATGGCGCAAATTGGTGTAGTTGATGCAATTTATACCCGTGTGGGTGCTTCTGATGATTTAGCTTCAGGTCAGTCCACCTTTATGGTTGAAATGAGTGAGGTTGCGGATATACTTAAAAACGCTACAAAAAACAGTTTACTCATATTGGATGAAATTGGTCGCGGCACATCTACTTATGATGGTATGTCAATAGCCCGTGCTGTTTTGGAATATGTTGCAGATAAGCGTAAACTTGGTGCGAAAGCACTTTTCGCAACTCACTATCATGAGCTTACCGAAATGGAAAATGAGCTTCAAGGAGTTAGAAATTATAATATTGCCGTTAAAAAACGCGGTGATGATATAATTTTCCTGCGCCGAATTGTACCTGGCGGTGCTGATGACAGTTATGGAATTGAAGTTGCAAAGTTAAGTGGCATACCCGATTCGGTTATAAACCGTGCAAAGGCTATTTTAAAGCAGACCTTGGAGGAGGGGGTTGTTACTTATAAAACAGCCGCCGCTCCTGATGCACAGTTACCGATAGAAATTCAGGGCGCTACCGAAATTTTACGTGAATTACAAATGATTGATGTTAATACATTAACACCGATAGAATCAATGGGAATATTGTTTGATTTGGTTAATAAGGCAAAATCAGTGTGATAAAAGGAGGGTGAAATTATGCCGAAAATCAATGTTTTGGAAAAGAATGTTGCTGAACTTATTGCCGCAGGCGAGGTTGTTGAACGTCCGGCTTCTGTTGTTAAGGAGCTTATTGAAAATTCTATTGATGCAGGTGCTTCTCATATTACGGTTGAACTGCGCCGTGGCGGTATTTCACTCCTTCGTATTACGGATGACGGTTGCGGTATAGAAAGGGAAGATGTTCCAAAAGCTTTTTTACGCCATGCTACAAGTAAAATCAGAAACGCTGATGACCTTGATTCAATTGCAACTCTTGGCTTCAGGGGTGAAGCGCTTGCCGCAACAAGCTCTGTTTCTAAAATAGAACTGATAACCAAATCGAAAGATGAGGAAACAGGAACTCATTATATGATAGAGGGTGGAGTTGAAATACTTAATGAGGAAACAGGCTGTCCCGATGGTACAACTATAATTGTTTCGGATTTATTTTATAATACTCCTGCAAGAATGAAATTTTTAAAAAAAGATGTTTCGGAGGGAAATGCAGTAGCGGCTATTGTTGACCGTGTTGCATTATCTCATCCTGAAATCTCTTTTAAGCTTATAA
>JAZSKL010000286.1:0-3929 GCA_045534855.1 Acutalibacteraceae bacterium | reverse complement strand
TGTTTAACGTTATATTTCGGATGATACCATTCATCTTACTGAAGAAGGCAGTAAATTGTGCGCCGAACAAGTGGCAAAAATAATCAGAGAAACAGCAAATACTTTGGCGTTTACTTCCGAAAGTAACATTACCGATTCTAAATCGGGAAAAGAAGCTTTAGGATTACCAATATAAATTTGGAATAAAGCTATTATCCGTATTTATAGCAATAAATCATAATAATATTCGTTTTTTCGGTATGTTTTTAAATTAAACCTATTTAATAAAATGAATATACCTCATTAACGAATAAAGGGTAGGAATATGAACGTAAAGAAAAACAAATCACGTTTTTTAAATACAAAATCGCTAACAGTTATAGGTGTTGTATTATTACTGCTCACAGCCGTTATTTTATTGTTGCATGGCAATGCAACAAGTAATCAAGCAGTACCGGCTTTGGTGGCTCAGGTGTATTTTGATGGTGAATATCGTATTGATGGTGGGCAGTGGCAGGATATTGTAAAAGGAAAACACATTCCTTCTACCGAGGGGGATGTAACACTGCGAGGAAACTTCCATATGCTGACGCCTGACGGTGAGTATATTGGTGTGTATAACGGCGATATGCCGATAGCGCTTTATATAGACCACATAAATTTAACTGTATATGAGAGTGGGAATGAACCTTATGTAATCGATATTGAAAATCCTATATTAGGTGATTCTGCTTGCGGTGTGTGTTGGTCTGCAAATACTTTTACAAGCACAGGCGAAGAACCGATTGAAATTCTTATTCATAATCCTCATAACTTCGGAAACGAAACTGCAATTGATAAGTTATTGTCTAATTTGGCGTTTTGGTCCGGTCTTGATTTTGAAAAAAGCATTCTTGAGCGCGGAGAAACACAGAGGGATATTGGTCTATCTTTTATTATTGTTTCTCTTCTGTTTTTGGGAACTGCGTTGTTTTCAACCCTTATACATATAAAAAACAGCAGGATTATTTGGGTGCTTGGTATCGTAATTTTGTTTGCCGGCACATATATTTATTACACCGCTGAAGGTGTTTCATTATGGAGCGAGTCGGTTGTTTCCAATACAACTATATTGGGTTGCTCCATGATGTTTTATATGCTGTTCCTTTCTATGGCTCTTGTGCATTTATTAAAGGTAACAAAAAACATAGGAAAAATTACAGTTGCCGTTATGGGAATTGCAGTTGCAGTAATTTTAATTGTGCCCGTATTAACGGATATATTCTTTTATGATACGTGGATTTATTGGACTGCTTTACAGGTACTTGCAAATATCATCTTGTTGGGTTGCATTATAAGAGAGTATTTTAATGCAAAAGGAAAAGCTCGTTTAATTTATGTTTTTTCGACTTTACCGCTTATATCATTTGTGACCGATGCGATTATGATAGACCTTGGTATATGGGACAGTGGCGTTTCTTCTAAATACGTATTTTTCATTTTGGCTATGGTGATGGTGGTTAAAATTATACCGAACAATATCAATGCTCTCGCTAAAGCCGAAGAACTTGAAACAGAAAAAAAGATATTAAATGCCGAGCTTGCTGAAAGCCGTATTTCGACAATGATGAGTCAAATCAGACCGCATTTTATATACAACACACTTGGAAGTATTGAGCAGCTTTGTGAATTAGATCCGCCAAAGGCGGGAAAGCTTGTTCATAACTTTGCAAAATACCTGCGTGGTAATTTTGGTGAGCTGGATAATCCAAAGCCGATTTTAATGTCGCAAGAAATGGAGCATGTTCACTACTATATCAATATTGAAAACGTGCGTTTCCCTGATATGACGTTTTCGTTTGAAATGAATTCTGAAGATTTTAGTTTGCCGGCTTTGACTATTCAACCAATCGTTGAAAACGCAATTAAGCACGGATTGATGAAGCTGGAAAAGGGCGGCTCTATTCGGGTAATATCTTATGAAACGGATACAGACTACTGTATTACTATAGAAGATGATGGTGTAGGCTTCGATACAAGCCAACTGATTGATGAGAAGAAACATATCGGTATCCGAAACATTCGCAATCGACTGAAGATAATGGTTGGCGGTAAGCTCGAAATTGAAAGTACACAAGGGGTTGGCACAAAAGTGCTGATTACAATACCTAAGGAGGTAAGAAAATGATTGCAATAGCTGTAGATGATGAACCTTTGATGTTGGGAGCTCTTACAAAGGCTATTAAAGCGTCACCTGATATTACTTTCGTTGCGGATTTTACCTCCTGTGAGGATGCTCTTGAGTTTATTAAAAGCAATCCTTCGGATATTGCTTTTTTGGATATAAATATGCGTGGAATGGGCGGTCTTTCCCTTGCAGAAAAAATCATCGGTTTTTGTCCGGAATGTAAAATTGTGTTTTGCACCGGTTATGAGGAGTACGCAATTCCGGCTTTTAAGCTTCACGCATCAGGTTATTTAATGAAACCTATATCCGCCGAAGATGTGCAGGAGGAGATTGATAATATTAAAGGTATCCTTCAAAGCCAAAAGCCGATTACGGTAAAATGCTTCGGAAATTTTGAGGTTTTTGCAAAGGGAGAAAAGCTTACATTCAGGCGTTCAAAAACTAAAGAGCTGTTTGCCTTCTTGATTGATAGAAACGGTGCGGGTGTTACGGTTGCGGAAATAGGGGTTGCTCTTTGGGAGAATGACGAAGACCAAAAAAATCAAAACTATATTCACCAATTATTCCATGATTTACGCCAATCTCTTGAGGCGGTTGGAATGGAGGATATTTTTGAACGCAACAATTATCTTTATTCTGTAAATCCAGAAAAAATAGATTGTGATTATTTTAATTACTTAAAAAGCGGAAAACCGCAATTTATTGGCGAGTATATGTCCCAGTACAGTTGGGCAGAAGAAACCTGCGGATTGCTTTGGGAAAAGAAAGAAAATTAAATAACTTTGCTTATTAAAATAAGTCGTCGGTTTGACGGCTTATTTTTTTATTTTGTAAGAAGTTTGTCACACCGTAAATGTTATACTAAAATACAAAATGGATAAATTATGCGTTGTTATTAGTAGAGTGCGAAAAAGTTCGACAATAACATAACAAATGTTTGGGATTTTAAGGTTTTAAATAGTTGTTATGGTAGAGTTGGCTAAAATTGAATTTCCTTTGTATAGGTGTTATGCTATCTGCACTTATTCAAACAGTTAAGAAAAAAGAAAATAATTTCGTTTCTGCTGCGCCACTTTTGAAGTTTATCGGATATTCCGAGCTTGACCATCAGGTTACAATGGATTTCTTCGGTTATACCCACGAGGCGGCAGAAAAATTCTGGGATATGTCTTTAAAAATGTATCTCGATACCGATGACGATGAGGTATGCAGAAGCGTTGCCGAAAAGGCAATGATTATAGGCTATACCCGTATGCTTCGCCGAGCTATTCGCCGTCCTGAAGAGGCGGACAGTCCTGCAAAAATCGCGAGATGTAAAGAAATGCTTGAGGTATTACTTAATAAGGTTGATACTTTGGTTTTTTAAATCTTACGTAAAATTATATTTAGCAATAAAAGGGAGGTAAAATTTATGAAAAAATGTCTTACTTTAATAGTTATGGTTTTAGTATGCGCTATATTTTTTGTAGGATGTAGCGAAAGCAAAAAGAAAGAAGATTCAGGCGTTGATTACAGTAAATATTCATTTGTGAATACTTCGTGGACAAGAGATGCCGAGCACGATACAGAAACAATTCGTTTTAATAAAGACGGTAGTTTCGTTTATTACTGCGGTTGCGGAAATGCTGTTAATGATTCTGATTTATGCGAACGTTATACATACGATGATAAAACCAAAACCATCACATTTAATTGTATAATGGTTATAGAAAGTCGAAATAGTGTGATTTACACTATTTCGACACAAAATCTTTGATTTTGTTACAAATTTTTAAAGAAAATT
>JAZSKL010000204.1:0-1876 GCA_045534855.1 Acutalibacteraceae bacterium | reverse complement strand
CCGCATCCTTTAGGTATAATTTCTCCTTTAATAAGAGAAATTCTCTCCACAAAACCCTTAAAAAGGAAAAACAGCCGCCATTTGGCGGCTGTTTTTCTATACAAAAATATAATCAATATCCCATGCGGGGAGGCTTTTATGGTGGCGCATATAAATTTTATATTGCGGGGAAATGCTTTTAATAAGCAAAGGAACTTCAAAAATATCGGTTGAATTATGGTATGCCGCAATTTTTAATTTTGGCATAAATTCTCTTATTGTGTTTTTTGCGCCGTTTATGGTTTTTATCTCATTACCCTCAACATACATTTTATTGTATGTGTGTTTTTCTGATTTTGAGATTTCATCAACCGTAGTACAGCTGACTTCAACCGTTTTAGAAGTATCGCCAAGTCCTCTGCCGTGTTGCTTTGAGAAGTTTACCGTACCTATTGTATCGGCAATCGCGCTGTTAATGAGTGTTATATTTTGTAAGCCTTCGGTGTTTGCTTTAAGTCTTTTGAAATTTCTGCTGTCAGGCTCAACGGCTGTAATGCTTTTATATGTTTTTACTTGGTTTATAAATTCTGCAACGGTATCTCCGTTAAATGCTCCGAGGTCTAAAAAGCTTTCATTACCGTTAAGCTTTAAAATCTCAAAAACTTCACTGCGTTCGCTTTCTATATCATAAAGATATTGCGGTTTTCCCATAAGCTTAAAATATACCGTATTTTTAAAAACTTTTTTTGATTGTTCGTCCGCTAATATATCGTAAACAGTTTTTAATTTATCAGCGTTTTGGATAGCAAAGGGAATATCGAAAATTTCTTTTCCGTATACAGGAACATCGGGCGCATAAAACTCATTTTCACTTGATAAACGCCGTACATTTTGCAGCACTTCATCGCGGTCTGAACCGAAGCACATTAAAATTATCATATCTCCGAGCTTTTCTTTAAGCGTTTTATAGTCGCATACATTGTGACCGTAAAACTCCTTGTTCTTTTTAAATCCGTCAGAAGAAAAAATACCGGATATTTTTATATTGTCGGCATTGAGCCTTGCCATAATTTTATCTGCGCCGTTTCCCGTACCGTACAAAACTATAGGTTTATTGGTTTCTTTTAAATATTTCCATATATCAGTCAATTTGATGCCTCCAAAAAAATATAGGTTCTTTAGTGCTTGAAAAATTATTATTTACATTGTATAATATTATTAGATATATGTCAAATTCTAAAAAGGGGAAATTATATGAATTTTACTCCCATTGATAATACCGATCGGGTTGAGGGCTATTGCCTTATAAAAACGGTTGAAAAAAAGAATGGTAAAAACGGTGATTATCTTGATTTAACTCTATGTGACAGCACAGGCGAAATCAACGGTAAGCTTTGGCGATACAGTTTAATTGAGCATGGCGATTATAATACCAATGAGCTTGTAAAGGTCAGAGGAGTTATACGTCAGTTTGCAGGGGTTGACCAGCTTAATATTGAGCGGATTCGTCCTGTAACAGCGGCGGATAATGTATGCATTGATGATTTTATTAAAAGTGCCGATTATTCGGGCGAGGAAATGTTCAATGAGCTTTTGAATATAGCAAAAGCTTTTTCTGATGCTGATTTAAACAAATTGGTAACAACGGTTTTAAACGATAATCGATTAAAGCTTTTGTATTGGCCTGCCGCTTTCAAGCTTCATCACGCAATAAGAGGCGGTCTTTTGATGCATACTCTTTCTATTGTGCGTCTTGCGGAGAGCGTTTGCAAAATATACCCATTTGTTGACCGTGAGCTTTTGCTTTCGGGCGCAATTCTTCACGATATTGCAAAATTGGAAGAGTTTGATGTTTCGGATGCGGGTGTGGCAGACGGGTACTCGATAGAGGGTAATC
>JAZSKL010000289.1:0-7680 GCA_045534855.1 Acutalibacteraceae bacterium | reverse complement strand
GCCGGTGGTGACGGTTGCGGTGTTATTTTTAAAAACGGAGAGATAATCCGCAAGGTAAGCGAAGAAAAACTTATAGATGAACTGATAAAAGAAGTAGAAAAAATTTAGATTTACGGAGTTGTAAAATAATGACTTCATTTGGTGAATTGTTTGAAGGGTTAAGCCAGAATCCGGTTCTTTTGGCGGCGGATGTTACCGCCTGTAATCTGGATATGGATAACCGTACACTTGAAATGTCCTTGAAACTCGATGAATTTGTAGGCAGACAGGATATTTTTACTGTACGCGAAACAATTAAAAACGCATTAAAGCTTAATAGCTGTACTATTGATTGCTGTTTTGAGCCTTGGTGCCTTACCTCTGCCGCTTGCGGAGATATTGTTGGAGAGCTTTGCGCTAAAAATGCAGTTTATAACGGCTTTTTTCACGATGCTGAATACGATCTTGTGGAAGATGTACTTAATATTAAACTTAAATACGGCGGTTTTGAAAAATTAAGCAATACCGATTTTGAACGTCAGTTTGATTTTGTCGTGAGAAAACGCTTTTCGCGTGATGTAACCGTAAGATTTTGCGGTCAGCTTGAGGATGTTGAGATAATTCCGCCTCCTGTTGAAGCGCCCCCTGTTGTTAATAGGGAAAGTTCAGCGAAACCCGAAAAAAAATCTGCTGTTCGTGAAATAACCTTCGATAAACGAAATGACCGTCCTGAAAACGGCGTAGTATATCTTGATAATCCGAAGCTTTTTTACGGTAGTAATATTGATACCGATACAAAACCTATGATAGAGGTTACCGACAGCGATACGCGCATTTGCTGTTGGGGCGAGGTATTCGGTTACGATATTCGTACTATAAATACTCGAAACGGCGAGCGCAATATAGTTGAATTCAGCTTCAGTGATTATACTAACTCGCTTACTGTTTCAATGTTTATGGACCCTAAAAAAATGGATACCATAGCACCTATTCGAAACGGTGCGTTTATACTTATAAACGGTAGTTATGAGTTTGATACCTTTAAAAAGTGTAATCTTGTTAAAATAAATCGCGGTGATTCCATTGCGCTTTTGCAAAAATATGAGGAAGTTGACGATTATGAGGACGGTCGAAGAGTAGAGCTTCATTGTCATACGAATATGTCGGCAAAGGATGCGGTTGCATCTGCTGAAGATATTATTAAGCTCGCTTTCAAATGGGGACATAAGGCGGTTGCCATTACCGACCATGGCGTAGTACAAGCCTATCCTGCCGCCGCAGGCGCAGTTAAGGGAATACGCAAATCAGGCGGCGATTTTAAGGTTATTTACGGTGTTGAGGGCTACTTTGTTGATGATATAAAGAATGATATTTCCGAGCTTAACGCTAAACAAATAGCCAAAATGCGCTATCACCAGATAATTTTGGTTAAAAATCTTGAGGGTCTTAAAAATCTTTATAAGCTTATTTCCGAAGCGCATCTTAATGATTATCACGCAAGACCTATAACACTTCGCAGTAAATTGGAAAAGCTGCGTGAGGGTCTTATAATAGGCTCTGCCTGTGAGCAGGGTGAGCTGTATCAGGCTATTATTAAGGGCGCTCCCAAAGAAGAACTGTTGGAAATTGCAAGATTTTACGATTACCTCGAAATTCAGCCTTTGGGTAATAATGCCTTTATGGTAAGGGAATCCTCTCTTCCTGATAAGGTTGATAAAAAAACGGGCGCAGTAACTCCAAATCCGCATAAGCACGTAACATCCTTTGAGGTTATCAAGGACTTCAACCGTAAGGTTGTAGAAATTGCCGATGAATTGGGATTGCCTGTTGTGGCTACGGGTGACGTTCATTTTCTTAAAAAGAGTGACAGTATAATCCGTAAAATAGTTATGGCAGGTCAGGGCTTTGATGATTTTGAGAATCAAGCACCGCTTTATCTTAAAACTACTGCCGAAATGCTTGAGGATTTTGATTATTTCGGTGAACGTGCAAGAGAATTTGTTATAGATAACCCAAATAAAATCGCTGATATGATAGACGGTGATGTTATCCCTGTACCGGATGGAAACTTCCCGCCTGTTATTGAGGGGTCGGATGACCTGCTTCGTCAGATTTGCTGGGATAATGCCCATAGACTTTACGGTGATCCTGTTCCCGAAATAGTAGAAAAGCGACTTAATAAAGAGCTTAATTCAATTATCAATAACGGATTTTCCATAATGTATATTTCGGCTCAAAAGCTTGTGGCTTACAGCGAAGAAAACGGATATTTGGTTGGCTCGCGTGGTTCGGTTGGCTCGTCATTCGTTGCAACGATGGCAGGTATTTCCGAGGTAAACCCGTTGGCGCCTCATTATGTTTGCCCAAACTGCTGTTATAGTGAGTTTTTTACAGACGGTAGCGTAGGTTCGGGCTTTGACCTTGAGGAAAAGAACTGCCCTAAATGCGGAACACCGCTTAATCGTGACGGTCACGATATCCCGTTTGAAACCTTCTTGGGCTTTAAGGGAGATAAGGTTCCTGATATAGACCTTAACTTCTCTGATGAATACCAGACTGCCGTTCAGAAGTATACCGAAACGCTTTTTGGCAGAGAAAACGTATTTAAAGCAGGTACTATTTCTACAATAGCCGAGCGAACCGCTTACGGTTTTGCTAAAGCCTATGCCGAGAAAAAGGGTGTTACTTTAAGCAATGCCGAGCTTGACCGTTTGGCAAAAATGGTTGAGGGCTCAAAGGTTAAAACTACAACGGGTCAGCATCCGGCGGGTATGATTGTAGTGCCCAGAACGCATACAATTTATGATTTCTGCCCTGTACAGCATCCTGCCGATGATGTTAATTCTGATGTTATAACAACCCACTTTGACTTCCATTCAATCCACGATACCATATTAAAGCTTGACGAATTGGGTCATGTTGTGCCTACAACCTACAAATATTTGGAAGAGTATACAGGAATACCTGTAAACAGCGTCTCGATGAGTGACCCTGCGGTTTACAGCCTGTTTACCTCTACCGAGGCATTGGGCGTTACACCCGACCAGATTGATTCTAAAACAGGTACATATTGTATACCTGAATTTGGTACACCGTTTGTTAGAGGAATGCTTTTGGACTGTAAGCCTAAAAACTTTGCAGATTTGTTGCAGATTTCAGGTCTTTCCCATGGTACAGACGTTTACCTCGGAAATGCAAAGGATTTAATTGAGGACGGTACTTGTACCATTTCTGAAGTTATCGGTACACGTGATAACATAATGGTTTACCTTATACATCAGGGTATGGAAGAGGGTCTTGCCTTTAAGATTACCGAAACGGTGCGTAAGGGACTTGTTGCAAAGGGTAAGGTTTCCAAAGAGGATTGGGGAAAAATGGAGGACGCAATGCGTGCTGTTAATGTTCCCGAATGGTATATTGGCTCTTGCTATAAGATTAAGTATATGTTCCCTAAAGCCCACGCGGCGGCGTATGTTATTTCGGCATTGCGCCTTGCTTGGTATAAGGTTCATAAACCGCTTGAGTTTTACTGTGCATACTTTACTGCACGTCCTGATGATGTTGATGTTCCAACCATTATTCAGGGTCATGAAGCGGTAAGACGTAAAATAACCGAAATCCGTTCAAAGGGTAAGGAAGCGGGTCAAAAGGAATTGGATGTATGCGATAACCTGCTTATTTTTAATGAAATGATGAGTAGAGGAATAGGTGTTTTGCCTATTGATATTAAAAATTCCCACGCAACCAAATTTTTACCGCAAAACGGTAAAATGCGCCTTCCCTTCGGTGCGCTTTCAGGCGTTGGAACAAAGGCGGCGGTTTCTATTTATGAAGCGGCTCAAAAGGGTAATTTTGTTTCGCGCGAGGATTTTGCTTTGGAAGCAGGCGTTTCCAAAACGATTATTCAAAACCTTGCCGACCTTGGTGCATTAGGCGACCTGCCTGATACAAATCAAATTACAATGTTCTAATATAAAAAATCGTAACAAAGAATTTACTTAGTTACGATTTCTTAGGATTTTTAGAACTGCACACTCGAAATAACCGTAAAATCATTAAGTGAGTATGCTGTTACGGTATTGTAGGTTACGAGGTAGAAATAATCGTTTATAAAGAGACCGCGGATATTTTCGTAATTGCCCTTTATAGTAACAGGTATTTCGCAGAGCTTATTAAATCCGTTATCATCAAAATTGAAAATAACATAATTCAAAGAAACATTAGGATAAGAATAACCGTCTGTAAAGAAGCCTATAAGGTTTTTATCGGCATCAATAAGGCTTGCCTTGTGGTTGTAAAGTGCCGGTGAATACTGGGCGTTGTTTAAAATATACTTGTTGTTTTCGGTAACATTCGATGGGTCGGAAATATCAAACATTGATAATTTAAGGAATGTTGTTCTGCCGGTTTTTTCGTTTGCATCCATACCAAGTCCTAAAAGCTTTCCGTCACCGTAGGGGAAGAGATAGTTTGAAAATCCGGGTATTTTAAGTGCACTTAAAATTTTGGGAGATTTGGGATTGGAAAGGTCAACGCTGAAAAGTGGGTCGGTCTGGCGGAATGTTACAAAGTAAACTGTATCACCCATAAATCTTACCGAATAAACCCTTTCATTATCCGAAACGTTCTCAAGAGCGCCTATCTGCTCCATATTTTCATTAAGAACATAAAGGCAAGCTGTGTTGGAAGGAGCGCTGACGGAATAACCGCCGTCATCATAATAGGTTGTGGTAACTGTTTCTGTTGTTGTTACGAAGCGGAAGTTACCGTTGTGCTCATCCATAGAGAATTGATTTAAAAGAGTACCGTTTATTGTTGCGCTTGCTTTAAACTCTACCTTGCCGTTATCAATTGCGAAGCGTGAAACAACGGTGTTTCCGCCGTTTTCATCATAGGTTACGAATGCGGCTAAAAGGTTAGAATTACTGCAATAAATAAGGCTTGAGCTTCCGAGAACAGATTGTACAGAAAGCATCTTACCGTTTTTAATATCGTAAGCGGCAACTACTGTATAAATAGGATTGAACTGCTTGATATTGCAAATGCGGATACAATCGGCAGGAATTACGCATGAGTTGCCATCCTGTGTAACATAAGGAACATAGTCCTGAGGGTTATTTTTATCAATAACGCGGTTTACGATACGGTGTTCGGAAACAAGATATAAATGATTTCCGATAAGTCTTGAATCGGTATATGAACCGCTTTGCTTGGTTTCGGTAATTTTTTTAGGGGAAGCAGGGTCAGATATATCTATTATTATTACTCTGGCATAAGAGTCTTTCACGTTAGGCTGACCGTTTGCGTCATAGGTATAAAAGTAATGGCTGCGGCTTTGGGAAATTGCTACAATATAATTTCCTGTAAGATAAAAATCATTGCAGTATTCCTCTTTTAGAATTTCAAGGTCAATAGTCGAAATTCTTTGCAAATTACCTTCCTTTGCCGAAATGATGCCTATTTTACCGTCAAAAAGAGCATAAATATATTTACCGTCTGTTCTTACAAGGTCGGCTTCAGCAACACCCTCAACCTGTGTGTTGGTTTCGGAATAGTCATTATCATCTTGGTTTGACGGCGCATTACCGGAGGGCTTTGCAGCGCTGTCAGAGGAGGCGTTGCTTTCAGCATTAGTGCCTACTGCCGCTTCGGGAACACCGCCCATATCCATCATATCATCGGTTGCAATGCCGTACTTTGCATATACATCAATCGGTGTTTCATATTGATGCTTTGAAATAAGATTATAAATTTCATCATAGCTTGCAGTGTTAAGTGCGGTTGTGTTGGTTGACGGAACAAAGGGCGCTTTTTGAGTGGATTTCGGAACAAATAAAACCGAAAGCACGATTGCCGCGATAGCACACACCGCAAAGCCAAAACGCCACATATTGCAGGATTTTCTTTGTTTTATTTTGCTCTGTGCATCCTCACCGCCACGTTCAAGGTCTTTAATAATAGAAAGTTTTAAATTTTCATCGGGCGAAATTTCGTTCATTTCTTTAGTGTATTCGTCTTTAAACATTAAAACTCAACTCCTTCAATTTCTGTTTTCAAAAGTTTTCTTGCTCTATGCAGTTGTGATTTTACCGTTGAAGCCTTTTGCGAGGTGATATCGGCAATTTCCTCTACACCGTAACCGCAAAAGTAATGTAAATGTATTGCGGTTCGGTATTTAACGGGTAGCTTCATTACTGCTTCGAGCGTTCTAAAAGAGGCGTTTTCAGGTGCGGGAATAGCCTCGTATAGCTCTTCAGTTTTAAACCTTGAAGCTCTCTTAAACAGGCTTTTTGTGCAGTTTATGGTTATTCTTATGAGCAGTGCCTTTTCGTGTTCTTCGCTATCTGCCTGTCCGCTTTTTAAATACCTTAAAAATACCTCCTGCAATATGTCGTCCGCATCACTTTTATTTTTTACCCTTGCAAAGGCAAGACGGTACACCATATCGGAGTGCTTTTCAAAGGCTTTTGCTGCAAAATTTTCCGTTACCATAAAATCCCTCCTTCACTTGTAATACTTTTGAAATCTATGAAAGGTTGCATATAAGTTTGATTTTTTTAAAAAAGGGCGCAAAAATGCGCCCTTTTTGAGAATTAAATATTAAATAACAGCTTATCGTATCCCGGATACGGCCAGTAGTTGCGGTCAACAAGCTCCTCTGCCGAATCTGCGGCATTGCGGATGTTCTCCATAATCCAAAGTACTTCACTGCGGTAGGAATCAGCCTTGCGGTCAATATGAGCAATTGCTTCTGCCTTTTTAACCGCCTCGCAAAGTCTGTTGGTAAGGGTGAAAAGCTGTGAATTAAGCTCTGAAAGCTGTTTTACAAGGGTGGTTTCAACCGTAAGGTCGATACCGTCAACAATGCTTCTCTTGTTTGCAGCCGCAATACAAAGCTTGTCTGTATAACGGGTGATAGCGGGTGTAACATCTCGGCGTATCATATCAATTAGCGTTAATGCTTCGATATGGATGGTTTTGCAGTAGTTTTCATAAGCAATATCAGCACGGCACTGAAGCTCAATACGGTCAAGTACGCCGTGGCGCTCGAACAATTTGATATTCTTATCGCTGTTGAGGTGATCTATAGCTTCAACGGTACTGCGTAAATTAAGAAGTCCGCGTTTTGCTGCTTCTCTGCACCATTCATCGGAATAACCGTCACCGTCAAATATAATTCTTTCGTGCTGTTTTATGGTTTCGCATATAAGCGAGCGAACCTCTTTTTCAAAGTCCTCTGCATTCTCGAGTCTGTCGGCAAAATCGCTGAAAACATCGGCAACCATAGTGTTGAGCATAACGTTAGAATCGGAAATAGAAGCCTCGGAGCCTAACATTCTGAACTCGAATTTATTTCCTGTAAACGCAAATGGGGAGGTGCGGTTGCGGTCGGTATTATCGCGGCGGATATATGGAATAACCTCTGCGCCTATTGTCATTTTAATGCGCTTTGCATCATCGTGGTGAACACCTCTTGCAATATCACGCATAATAGAAGTAAGCTCGTCACCAAGGAACATAGAAATGATTGCAGGTGGTGCTTCGTGACCGCCCAATCGATGGTCATTTCCTGCGGATGCAACCGAAATACGAAGTAAATCCTGATGATCGTCAACCGCTTTTATAACTGCAACAAGGGTTAAGAGGAAAAGTAGATTGTCGCTTGGATTTTTTCCCGGAGAGAGGAAGTTTATGCCTGAA
>JAZSKL010000178.1:0-4879 GCA_045534855.1 Acutalibacteraceae bacterium | reverse complement strand
GCGATTGCAACTGCACTTGTATCAGAGCCGCCTCTGCCAAGCGTGGTAAGGTCATCATACTTGTTAATACCCTGGAATCCGGCAACAATGATTATTTTATGCTTTGATACTTCTAAATTAAGTCTCTCGGTGTTAATGTTTTTAATACGTGCAATACCGTGATGAGAGTCTGTGTTAAAGCCTGCTTGCCAGCCGAGCAATGAAATTACGGGGCAACCGAGCTTTTCGATATCCATTGCAAGAAGAGCAATAGATATTTGCTCACCCGAAGCCAACAGCATATCCATCTCGCGCTTGTTTGCGCCGTCAGGATTGATTTCTCTTGCTTTTTCGATAAGGTCATCAGTGGTATCGCCCTGAGCGGAAACAACAACAATTACATCATTGCCTTTTTTGTAATCGTCAATAATGATGTTTGCAACATTGAAAACACGCTCTGCGTTAGCAACCGAAGAACCTCCGAATTTTTTTACGATTAGTGACATTTTTAAAAACCTCCGTTGGAAGAATGTATATAAATTATTAGAACAGGGTATGCATTATCTTAACCTTGTCAGCCTTGATTGCAGATATTTTTTCCATTAAAGCGCTTTCGGTATCTTCATCGGTAAGGAAAGCAATTTCGCCCTTGTATTGGTTTTTGATTATGCCGTCAAGGTCGGGGAAGGCAATAGCCGATGTTTCAATAAGTGCATCGTAGTCCTTTGCACTTGCATAAACATAAAGTCTTGTTTTAAGGTCGGGGGTAACAACGTAATCCTTGTTACCATCTTCCCAGAAAAGATATTTACGTGAATTTAAATGCTTTGCACAGTCAATAATATCAGCAACAACAGCACTTGCAGTTGGGAATTTGCCTGCACCCTTGCCGTAGAACATAACATCATCGGTTTCATCGCCTGTAACAACAACTGCGTTAAATACTCCGTTTACACCTGAAAGGATGTGGTCACGGCTTACTAATGTGGGGCGTACATGTGCACTGATTTTACCGCCGTCAAGCTTTTTGGCGCTTCCGATAAGCTTTATAACACAGTTGAAGTGGTCTGCGTACTCAACGTCATCAAGCGAGATATTGGTAATACCCTCGGTCTTCACCTGATCGGGATATACATGCTTGCCAAAGCCAAGAGAAGCCAAAATGCAGATTTTACGGCAGGCATCATGCCCCTCAATATCGGCTGTTGGATCTTTTTCGGCATATCCGTTATCCTGTGCAAGCTTTAAGGCTTCATCAAACGGCATATTGTCTATAATCATCTTATTCAGAATATAATTAGTTGTGCCGTTGAGAATACCCTTAACCTCGGTTATTTCATTTGCTGTAAGGCATTGAGCTATAGGACGAAGTACGGGAATACCTCCGCCGACACTTGCTTCAAATAAGAAGTTAACATTCTTTTCTTTGGCTATAGCGAGAAGCTCTGCGCCCTTTGCGGCAACCAATTCTTTATTTGAGGTAACAACGCTTTTTCCGGCTTCAAGACATTTTTTAACAAAGTCATAAGCGGGATTTATGCCACCCATAGCTTCCGCAACAATCTTAACATCGGCATCATTAAGAATAATATTAAAATCCTTAACGAATTTATCAGAGTATGAAAGGTCATTAAAATCGCGCAAATCGAGTATATATTTAACCTCGATATCGTCCTTAACCTTTTCGCGGACGCGATTTTTCTCATTTATTAGTATTTCGGCAACACCGGAGCCTACAACTCCGTGTCCCATGACGGCTGCATATATCATTTTAATAAAATCCTCCAAAAACTAAACTTATTATACCACTCTTACGGATAATATTCCGTCTGTAGCTCTCAACAAATCCAGAAGAGCTTCAATCGAAAGCTTAATACTGTTTGTATCGATTGTAAGAGAAACTGTAGCGGTTCCGTCTATCGGCATACCTTGGTTTACCGTAACGAGATTTGCTCCGTTTTCAAAAAGCACTGTTGTCATCGCAGAGAAAACCCCCGCCTTGTCCGAAAGAACGGCACTCAAATTGATACAACTGCTTTCATCTGCCGAATAAGCAAATACATAATCGCGGTATTTGTAAAAGGCACTTCTTGAAATGCCTGCCATTTTTATAGCTTGAGAGGCATTTGCGGCTTTGCCGTGAGCGAGTAATTGCTTTGCATGCAATACACCCTCAAAGACATCGGGAAGCACTTTTGTACTTACCAATACAAATTCATTTTTTTGCATAACTGTCCTCCGTGGATGAACTATTGTTTTTAATTATAATACACTTTCGAGCAAAAATCAACATAAATTATTAAATTTTTTTGGTAATAGTAATATTGTATAAAATATTTCAAAGGTTGTGTTTAATTTTGGATTATGAAACTAAAAAAGTTTTTCTTGTAAACCTTGCAACACTGATAATAGGCGCTGTTTTAACCGTTTTGACGGTTTATTTTTTGTTTACTTATTTGCTTCCGTTTGTTATTGGAGTAACAATGGCGGTACTGGTAAAGCGTCCTGCAAGGTATCTTGCGGGGAAAACACGTTTAAGCAACGGTACGTGGTCGGTAATACTTGTTTTGTTTTTTTATGGGGTTGGTATATCTCTTTTGATTTTGCTTGTATGGCAACTGATAGTGCAATCGGGAAATCTGCTTGAAATGCTGCCGTCATATTTCGAAAAGCTTAATTCTATGTTTTCTTCATACGGTGAAAAATTCAATGAACTTACAAACAGTCTGCCTGAACAAATACAACACGCGGCAAACGGTGCGTTTGAGGGAACGGTAAGCGAAATTATCTCTTCTCTCACATCACTGCTTACAAACGCGGTTGCAAAGCTTGTACAGGCAATACCGTCTGTATTTTTCAGCGCTGTCATTACGGTTGTTGCAAGCTGTTATATTGCGGTGGATACCGAGCGGCTTATACGTTTTGTGCGTGAACTTTTAAAGAAAAACACTTATGATAAAATTCTTCGTATACGTGATATTTTAAGCAATAAAATTTTCAAATACATTATGGGATATGTAATTTTAACCTTAATTGCATTCGGCGAATTGCTTGTAGGATTTTGGATTTTAGGGGTTGAATATTCGATTTTGCTGGCGGCAATAACGGCGTTTATTGATTTGCTGCCGGTTTTCGGTACAGGTACTGTACTTTTGCCGTGGGCAGTGTTTTCCTTTGCAATGGGGAATGGGGCAGTAGGCTTTGGACTTATTGTTATGTATGCGGTAATTTGTGTTGTGAGATATTTTTTAGAGCCGAGAATAATAGGGAAAAATGTTGGTGTAAATCCGCTACTCACTCTTATTGCTATGTTTGTGGGACTTAAAGTGGGCGGTATTTTAGGATTGTTACTGCTTCCGATAAGCTGTATAGTAGTTGTTCACTATTATAAACAGCAGATTGCCGAAGAAAAAGCTATTTAGTAAACGGTATAACGTCTTCTGCATAGTATGTTGTAACAGTATGTACGTGTTTTATGTATATCTGTTATAATGGTTATAGAAATGCCGATCGTTGCAATGCAGGAGGAGTGAAAATGAAACAATACCGTGTAACAACAGGAACAGTTACCTACGCAATAAAGGGCAGAGATCTGCTGCGGCGTTACGGCTATAAGGTTAAGATGGAAAGATCAAGCGTTACAGGCTCTACAAACGGTTGCGGATACAGCCTTATTATTAACGGCGATATCAAAAACGCCCAAGAACTTTTGCGCGGTGCAGATGTTAAAATATTATCTGTTGATGAAATATGATTTGAAAAGGCACTAAAAATGTGCCGTAAAACCGTCTTGCTTTTTAGCAGACGGTTTTTTTGGAGGTATTTAAAATGATTTATCTTGATAATGCCGCAACAACCGGTAAAAAGCCTATAAAGGTTGTGGCGGCGGTTAATAACGCACTAATAAATTATAGTGCAAATCCCGGAAGAAGCGGGCATATATTATCTGAAAAAACCGCAATGGCGATTTATAAGGTGAGAGAAAAAACCGCAGGCTTTTTCGGTGCGGATGATGCTCTGAATGTTATCTTTACTTCAGGCTGTACTCAAAGTATAAATATGGTATTAAAAGGGGTTATGGATAGTGACGATCATATAATTGTGTCATCGCTTGAACACAACTCTGTAATGCGTCCGATTTATAAAATGGGAGTAAATTACAGTGTAGCGGAGGTTTCGTTTACAAATGATGATAAAACGGTAAAAAATTTCGAAAATCTTATTACACCGCATACAAAAATGATTTTTGTAACAGGTGCATCAAATGTTTTCGGTAAACGCTTACCGTTAAAACAACTCGGAGAGCTATGCAAGAGGCATAATATACTCTTCGGTGTGGATGCCGCACAAATTGCAGGCGTAGTTCCTATAGATATGAAAGAAAGCTGTATAGATTATTTATGTATAGCAGGGCATAAAGGGATTTATGCACCTATGGGTATAGGTGTTCTTATAGCAAACAAGCCTATAAAAAATACGCTTATCGAGGGCGGTACAGGCACCGATTCGTTAAATCATAACCAACCCGATGTAATGCCTGAAAGACTTGAAAGCGGAACCTTGAATGTTCCGGGAATTTTAGGTTTGGGCGCAGGTTTGGATTTTGTTGAGCAGGTGGGTATAAACAGAATTTCGCGATATGAAACGGGGCTTATGGATATGGTTTATAAGGCTCTGAAGAAAAATGAAAAGGTAATTCTTTATACACCGCAACCAAATGAAAAATCCTTCGTTCCGGTTTTGTCATTCAATATTCGCGGTAAAGAAAGCTTTGAAACCGCAAAGATTCTTGAAAAGAGCGGAATTGCTGTAAGAGCGGGTTTGCATTGTGCCCCTTTGGCGCATGAAACTATGGGAACTATCGAAAAAGGAACAGTTAGAATAGCACCGTCAATCTTTA
>JAZSKL010000107.1:0-6802 GCA_045534855.1 Acutalibacteraceae bacterium | reverse complement strand
TAAAGATTTTCTACACAATATATTAACACACCTTTGCCGTAATGTCAACCACATAGGTTTGATTTTTTTATAAATATTTTATTTAAAAATAACTTTTATTTACCAACTACGATATACTCTGTATCAGGAAATTTATTTATGATTTCCTGCGGCAGAAAATCACTTATTATTCCCGTAATATCACCTAAATTTTTATCCAAATACAATTTTGCCTTTACACCGATTTTTTTATCATCAGCAAGGCAGTAAGCTTTATCGGAATTGCTTAGCATAACATTATGCAAACTTGCATAGTCAACACAAAACCTGCCGTCAAGCAAAAGCCCTTTTACCGAAAAGAAAAATTTATCCGCCCTATATCTTCGTGCCATTTCAACTGCTTCTTCGCTATATATAAAATACGGTGCTTCCAAAAATTCACCGCCCAAAACCTTTACTCGAATTCCGTATTCACCCAAATACATAGCAATCGCAAGATTATTGGTTATTACGGTAATATTCTTTTTTTCGGTTAAAAACTGCGCCATTGCCTGCGTAGTAGTTGTAGCATCAATAAATATCGTATCGCCGTTTTCTACAAGTTTTGCAGCCGCCTGTGCTATTTTCTTCTTTTCTCCGTTTGATATATTATATCTGTAAGGTAAAGCTATACCGCCATCGCCCTTGCCGTAAGTAACACCACCATAACTGCGTTTTATCAGTTTTTGATTTTGCAAAATATTAAGGTCGCGATTTATTGTAGCAACACTGTAATGAAGCTTTGAAATTATATCCTCTACCTTTATATATCCATCTTTTTTAATGATTTCCAAAATAGCCTTACGCCGCTCTTCGGGGTACATACTTCCACCACGCTTTTTTGATAATTGTTGAGAATTCTTCTTTTTTATAAACATTATTGAAAAATGATGATAAATTTAATATAATTAAAGCATACTTTACAAACAAAGTCAAGTTATGATGCGAAAAACTATAATTTTATACCATAATTTTACTTTGTTTCCATTAAAAGGAGCTAATGAAAAATGAAAAACCGAAAAATTTTATCTTTGGTACTTGTCTTGTGTATGGTATTTTCCATATTCTCGGTTTGTACCGCAATCAGCGTTTCGGCGGCAGCAGTTATTGAAATTGCCACTGCCGAAGACCTGCGTAAAATAGGTCGTGATTCGGCTTACCCGCTTAACGGTAATTATGTTATTACTGCCGATATTGACCTTGCAGACCAAGAATGGGTGCCTATCGGTCTTTCAAGTCTTACCGATACTTCTGCCGATTATTTTACCGGCACTATTGACGGTCAGGGCCATATCATTTCAAATATGTGGAGTGAGGACCGTTCGGGCGAGACCGCCGTATACCGCAATTTAAAATCTCAGCTTTGGGGCTTTATTGCAAAGGCGCAAAAGTTTACTTTAAAAAATCTCGGTTTTAAGGATGTATACTTAAACTTGGGAATGAGCGGAAACAACACCGTACATGTAGCAACCGTTGTAGGTCGTATGGAGGGTGGAACTTGCCGTATTGAAAATGTTGCAGTTCTTTCCGGTACTATAAATGTTACAAATGTTGCACACAAGATAAATGTAGCAGGTATTGCCACATCGCAAATCGCCTCAAGTGCCACCCATAAAATAATCAACTGCTACAATGCTGCTGATATTACAGCAAAGCACGGAAATCATTCACAATATTCCTCCTACGCTTCTGCGGCAGGTATTTTGATGATTTATACCAACAGTTCTAACATAACGGTTGAAAACTGTCTTAATGTGGGTAAAATATCAGCCACCGGATATTCAAATAATACATTTAACAACTACGGAGGACATATAGTTACCCGTCAAGGCTCAAGCGTTAATACCATAGCTTGTTCTGCAAAGCTTATTAACAACTACTCGATTGATACCTGCGTAACCCTTAAAAATGCAAAAAATCTTGCTGAAGATATTTCAAGCACAAACACAATTTTCAGTACGGATATAGCTTTAGCTTCGGCTTACAGCGGTCTTACCGATTTAACCGATGCTGACGGCAATGCTCTTTGGGTAGCCGAGGACGGTTATTATGCTATTCCAGCGGCATTTGCAAACTATAAAAAGGAAGCTACTGCCACTAACTACACCCTTATTGAAACTCTTGACGAATTAAAGCTTATAGGCAATGATGAAGCTTATCCCTCAAACGGTTACTATAAGCTTGCAAATGATATTGACGCAAGCAGTACAGAATGGACACCCATTCCTACATTCAGCGGTCTTTTTGAAGGTAACGGCTACACAATTTCGGGACTTAACATAGGTAAATCGCAAGCTGTTGAGCGTGAGGATTATTTACCGTTCGGTCTTTTCGGTACTCTTTCCGGTACTGTTCGCAATTTAAAGCTTGACCGTATATACTTCAATACTTTTGTTCCGAAAAGCAAAAAGGTAGTAAGCGGTACAACCTTTTCAAACGGATATTCATACATAGGCGGTATTGCAGGTATAATCAACAGCGGAAAAATACTTAACTGTTCGGTTGACGGCACTATTACCGACTTTACCTCTACCCACGCAAGAATAGGCGGTTTAGTTGGTACATCTACCGGTGCTTGGCACATCAATAACTGCTTTGCAGATGTTGATATTACCGCAGGTAATGCTTCAAGCGTATCAGGTTATTTAGACGGAAGTTCTTTGAGTGCAGCAGGTATTTTAGGAAATGCCGAAAGCGCAGGCTCTGCCGAGGACTGTATAAGCATAGGCAAAATCGTTGCCAAATTCCCCGGATATGTAGGTGCAATCACCTCTCACTTCAGAGGTGCAAACCTTGGCATAAAGCTTACAAACTGCTATTCCAATGCCGATATTTCATATTATGCGAACCCTGACAGAAAAGCTTTCCATTATGCACCTGAAACATATACCACCGTTTCAAAATATGAAATGCTGGGCGGTGCTTTAGCAGGTAAAATGAGTGATGCTTGGGTAGACGATGCTACTGACCTTATTCCCTATCTTACAGTTTTTGAAGAACCTACAGTATCTACACAAACAGAAGAGGATGCCGCAACTGCCGTTGAAAATGCCGTTCGCGCAAGCGTTATTACAAATTATACAAAGGCAGAGGATATTACCGCTATAGCAGAGAGCTGTTTGGAGCTTGGAAGTCTTAAATTTACTGTTACTAATTTCCAGCTCACAGCCGCCAACACCGAAACCGAGGGCTGTTTAGAGCTTACATTTACAGTAGGCGAAGCTACACGCACCCTTACCCTTTCCATTGCTACGGTTCCTGCTTTTAATTACAGCTTCTCAACCACCTATGTAGGTCGTGCAGACGGTACTGTTACTATTACCGATGCCGATTATGCTAATAAAAACTTCCGCCTTTATTGGGGTGACGATAACGGTGCACTCCAAGGCTATGACGCTCTTGCTACCATCAATGATTTTGATGTAAAGGACGAAACTGCAGGCAAGCTCGCCTATACAACAATCACCAAAACCTTAATTCCCGAAAATGCTACAAAGCTTTATTTGGCGGTTGACGAAAATCTTGTAACCGAGTTCACGATTCCTGCTTGGCGTATCCTTAAAAAGGGTGAGCTTAAATACACATCGGTACATGTAAGCGACACCCATTTCGGAAATGACCCGAAGTTCGGCGGAGACCGCGCTCCTATGGCATTTAATTCAGTTTTAAAAACTATGCGTGAGCTTGGCAGCACGGTTATAACCGTAGCAGGCGACATCACCTGTATGGGTAATACAGACGGTTACAATATGTACAAAAGCTTACATACCTCCGCTTATTCGGATATAACCTTCTGGCCTACTTTGGGAAATCACGATATTTCATTTGCAAATAGCGCCGTAACCGATAAGCAGGCAATTACGAATATACAAAACGCTATACCAAACTTTGCTAATCCAAATCATAATTTAGGCGATGAGTATGTTGTTACCGTTCCGAGTGCTGAAGAGGAAACAATACTTTACGAAACCGTTATAGCAGAGGACGGCACCGAAACACAAGTTCCCTATACCCTTGCAACCGACTACACCCTTTCATACAAGGATGATTTATATATATTTGTTTCCGCCTTTAAAGAATACAATGGCACTCAACATACAAGTGAAAAAGATGTTTCTTTGAGCGATAAACAGCTTGCCTGGATTGAAAAAACACTTAATAATTATTACAATGTTGAAAAGAAGAACGGTCAGGCATATTTGGTTTTCCACTATGCAACTCTCGAAAGCGGTTTATTAGGTTCAGCAACACCCACAAACCCCGGTAATTACATAAATTACCCCAAAAGTTCTGCCGCACTTTATGATATGCTTGATAAATACCCAGTTATCCATTTATGCGGTCATACCCATTACTCTTTCGGAAGTGACAAGGCTATATACGCCGCAGAAAATCATACCGTTATCGGCGCACCTGCCGTTACACAAGGCTTCCCATCATTTGAGGGCTTTATAGTAGAGCATTATACCGATTATGTTCTTTTCAAGGGATACAATTTCTATACAAAGGAATATATCCCCAACGCAATGTTCTATATTTCAGATGAGTATCAGTGCAATCCCGTTGTTATAAACGAATTGGGTAAATCAAATATAAACTCCACTAACGGAACAAAACTCACCTATACCCAAACAAATGTATATGATAACCGCCTTATTCCAACCAATCAAAAGGTTTATAAAATAACCGCACCTGTAGGAAACGGTTACTCGGGCGCTTACGGCTTTGCTACTAAAAAGCTTACCAGAGATGCCGAAAACGATAACCGTAACGAGTTATACAGCTGGAAGGCTAAAAACGGCGACCTTCGTTTCTATATTAAGAATGACAGTAACGAAGCACTTACATTCCAGCCCTATATTTACGCTACATCAACAAAGGTTGATGGTGTTAATACAAAATATATTCAAGCAAAATCCACCAAATCAATAACACTTCCCGCAAACAGCGGTTGGGTTGAGATAAGAATACCTGCAAGCGGATTTACCAATGTTGGAAACTTTGCATATTTCGGTAAAGGCGATGTAGCCGCTTGTCGTATAGGCTTCTATACAACTGCTGAAAACGGATTCCTCAATAATAAGGGTGGTTCGGTTTATGTAAGCCAGTTTGAATTCCATGACCATACTTTAACAAGTGAGCTTACCACTGATTTTGACCGTCCGTATAAAACGCAGGCTATAATCGGCGGAAATTACAACTGGAAAACCGATAGTACGGGTAACATTACAAGAACCTATACCGTAAATAACGAATTACCGTTCGCAACCCATACAACTACCCTTACCGCGGTTGAAAACTACAGCTTCTCCGCTTTAAAGGGTACAACACAGTTAGGTCTTTTCCACAAGTACGGCAATCCTGCCGAAAATGTTGAGCTTTGGGCACAAAATCCCAATGCAGAGCTTCGAGTATGGGTTAAAACCGAAATAACCTCTACCTTAAGACTTACCGTACAAATCGGCTCTCGCACACTCTATATTGATTTCACCATTAAGGGAGCACCCGATTGGCAAGAAGTAAGAATCAAGAGCTCGCAGTTTGCTAATATCTCAGGACTGTATAACGAAGTTAATGGTGTCTCTAAAAAGGATATGTATGTAAGCCTTACAGTTTGGGAAAGCACATTTGTTCCCGGTCAGTCAATTGCGGTTGCAAACCGTTTGGAATTCTTCTCGGATAAGGCTTACGCCAAGGGTGATATTACACGCGATGGCGTTGTAAATGTAAAAGACCTTGTTCGCACAAAGAAGAACATTGCAAACGGTGCTACCGAGTTTATCAACGGTGATATTGATGCAGACGGCGACCTTTCCGCAAGCGATATGGCTTATATGCGCAAGTGGATACTTACAAAAAAATGGAAGTAAAGCTTTTATAAACTAAATTGAAACAACAGTCTCGCCAAGTGAAATTGCATACTTGGTGAGACTGTTGTTTTTTTGATAATTATTAAATTATAATAAGAAATTTAATTACTCGGCTTTTTTGCCTGCCAAAAACTTATAAACCAAAGCCGCCAAAACACCGCCTACAAGCGGAGCTACGATAAATACCCAAACATTTGTAAGTGCATCGCCGCCTACAAAAAGTGCGGGACCGAAGCTTCTTGCGGGGTTTACCGATGTTCCTGTAAATGCAATTCCGAAGATATGTACCAAAGTAAGGGTAAGACCGATAACAAGACCTGCTACATTACCGTTTTCAACTTTAGATGTAACACCGAGAATTGCAATAACAAAAACAAATGTGAGTATTACTTCAATAATCAACGATTTAACAACATCACCTTCAAAGAGACCGTTTGCACCAAGTCCCTTTTCCTTGCCTATGAGCGCCATTAAAACAGCCGCACCTGCAGTAGCGCCGGCAAACTGTGCAACAACATAAGCCACAAAGTCCTTGACGGTCATTTTTCCGCTTACGAGCATTGCAATTGAAACAGCGGGGTTAATATGGCATCCCGAAACATTGCCTATTGAATAAGCCATAGCAACAATAACCAAACCGAAAGCCAAAGCGGTTAAAACATAAGCCGCATCAAAGCTTGTGGTTGAACAGCCTACCATTGCCGCAGTTCCGCAGGCAAACAGCACCAAGACAAATGTACCGATAAATTCCGCAACATACTTTTTTAAAGATTCCATAATATCACTCCTTTAAATTTAAGGCAGATATTTCCTGCCTTTAATTATTATAAAATAGCTGTAATTTTCTGTCAAGATTATTTTTTTGCAAAGATATACTCAAAAATCAAATATTTTTGCAGAACGGAAAATATGTT
>JAZSKL010000130.1:0-2357 GCA_045534855.1 Acutalibacteraceae bacterium | reverse complement strand
ATTGGCGTTTTGTAGGTATAAATGAGACTAAAAAAATTAAGGATTCGGATCTTTGCCTCGAAGAATACCTTGAAAAGGGTAAAAAATAAATTTTAGGTTTTTTTCACGCCCGCAGGGCATATCGTATCAAAGATATATCGCATACGCAAGTATATATCGCAAATTTCGAAGAAATTTATATCACCTATTGTAGGGGCGGCTATCAGCCGCCCGTTTTATTTCATATAAAACGAAAAGGGATGATGTGGGCATCATCCCCTACGAAATGATAATATTTTTTTGCAATCCTACCTCACCTCATCCACCGCAAGCGGTCCCCCTTTTCCTCGCCGGAGACGGCACCCTTTTGTCCTTCGGACATTTCCCCTGACAGGGGAATCTCCATCAAGGGGAAGGCTAATTGGAACGAAAAATATGTTCCCTACGATATAATAATATTTTTTCACGAATCCTTAATCCCCCTTGTGAAAGGGGGATGTCTTGGCGTAAGACAAGACAGGGGGATTCATCAAAAAAAAATTCACATAAATATTTTGTTTTCGTTATGAATCCCTCCGTCTTTTGCTTCGCAAAATCCACCTCCCTTTAACAAGGGCGGTTAGTTTTCAGTGCGTAAAATTCGTTCCCCATGTTACAAAATTTCTATACAAATTTATAATCCGCTTGAATTTTACATAAAATGTTGAAATCGGGCGGATTTTGTTATATAGTAATATTGTTAAGATAAAACTATGAATATATTGCCTGCGGTTTTCTTTACCATTGGCACTTCGTTTATTTATTTAAAAAGAGGTTGATGTTATGAATAGAGAAGAAAGAAGAAAAGCCATCCGCCGAAGACGTATTTTTATAGCATTATGCGCCTTACTTTTAACGGTTTTAATAGCTTTGATTTCGATTTTAGGCATAAAAATATTTGATGCCATAAGCGGTGATGACAGTAGCGAAACCAATTCCTCATCCTCGCAGAGCGAAAACGAGGATAAAACACCCAAAAAGATAGCTTCTGCAACCGTTATAAATACTGGTGATATACTCGTTCATAACGCGGTGCTTGACGGTGCAAAGACATCAAGCGGAGAATATGATTTTACCCCGTTTTTCACCGAAGCTGACGATTATTTTAAAAAAGCTGACCTTGCTGTAATAAACCTTGAGGTAACACTCGGCGGAACACAGGCAGGAAGCTACAAGGGCTATCCCGCTTTCAATACGCCTGACAGCCTTGTTGACGCAATAAAATCGGCAGGAATTGATATCTGCCTCACCGCTAACAACCATTCTTATGATACCGGAATGTACGGTATGGTTCGTACCGTTCAGGTGCTTAAAGAGAAGCAGATGGGTTATATCGGAACGCGCGAAACTGCGGACGAGCCTGCATTTATCGTTAAGGATGTAAACGGAATCAAAATGGGTATGGCTTGCTATACCTATGAAAATACAAGCTCGGGAAGAAAATCACTCAACGGAAACGTACTAAAGGCCGAGGCTGAACCGCTTGTAAATTCATTTGATTACAACCATATTGACACATTCTATGCCGAAGCCGAAGCGGTTATTTCCGAGATGAAAAAGAATAATGCAGACTGCATTATATTCTATATGCATTGGGGCAACGAATATAAGCTCTCGCCTAACACGTGGCAAAAAACGATTGCCCAAAAGCTTTGTAATCTGGGCGTTGATGTAATTGTTGGCGGTCATCCCCACGTTTTACAGCCTATGGAAATGATTTACGCCGAAGGCTCGGAGCATAAAACGGTATGCCTTTATTCAACAGGCAACTCCATTTCAAACCAAAGAATTGAGGAAATGACAGGCGTTATAACAAGCGGTCACACCGAGGACGGCGTGCTCTTCTCATTTACATTCGATAAGTATAGTGACGGTACAACCGTTTTATCCGCCGTTGATGCAATACCAACCTGGGTAAATAAGGTAGGCTCGCGTTATAAAGCAAAATACACTATGTATCCGCTTGAAAGCGCAAGCTTTGGCACCGATAAATACGGTATGGATTCTGCTACGGCACAGAAAATGCAAAAATCCTTTGAGCGCACCAAGGCTTTACTTGCTGAAAGCCTGACCGCCTGCCAGACAGCACTTGGCTGTAATGTTCGCTTTGCGGATTAGAATATCTAAAAGGACGAATTTAGTTAAAAAACAAAGACACGCTCAAATTCTTTGCCACAATTTCCGCTAATTTTTCATCTTATCATCGCCGTTGAGTGTATTATAGCATAAAAGCGACAATGGCACAAAATGAAATGATGTATTGCCAATTCATTAGGAGAAGCCGACATCATTTCCGAAGGAAACATCACCAAAAAAACTCCTTGAGAAATCTCAAGGAG
>JAZSKL010000138.1:0-5745 GCA_045534855.1 Acutalibacteraceae bacterium | reverse complement strand
ACTGCGGCGGCAGTTGGTATTTTGGCTTTCAGGCGCCGTATTACCAAACGGATGATGATGTCGGGAACAAACATTCCTATGATGAACGCCGATATTGTAACAGGTATTTCCCTTATGCTTCTGTTCATTTTCTTCGGAAAGCTGTTCGGATTGCAGGAATCCCTCGGCTTTGTTACCGTTCTGATAGCGCATATAACCTTTAACCTGCCTTATGTTATTCTTTCGGTACTTCCAAAATTAAAGCAGACCGACCCTAATCTTTCTGAAGCGGCGCTTGACCTTGGCTGTACCCCGGTAAAGGCATTTTTCAAGGTTGTTCTCCCATCTATTTCATCGGGTATTTTTACAGGCGCAATAATGGCTTTTACCCTGTCACTTGATGACTTTGTAATCAGTTATTTCACCTGCGGACATTACCAGACCTTGCCTATTGTTATTTACAATATGACCAAGAAAACGGTAACTCCCGATGTTTATGCCCTTTCCACCATTATTTTTATTGTTGTTTTTGTACTGCTTGTACTCTACAATATAGTACAGAACAAAAGCGATAAAAGGAGGGGCGGCAGATGAAAAAACTCCTCGCTTTAATTTTAACTTTAATTTTTGCCGTTATGCCGCTATCGGGCTGTGAGGGCGGTTATAAGTATTTTGAGCTTGAACTTGAGGGCAAATACGACAAAGACCTTGCCGGCACAGAGCTTAATGTTTACAACTGGGGCGAATACATTTCCGATGGAAATTATGACCTTATGAATGTAAACAAAGAATTTGAAAAGCTTACAGGTATCAAGGTAAACTACACAACCTTTGAGAGCAACGAAACTATGTATTCACAGCTTGAAAACGGCGGTGTAAGCTATGATATTGTAATTCCTTCGGATTATATGATTGAGCGTCTTATAAAGGAAGATATGCTCAAGAAAATAGATACAAAATCCCTTTCAAACTATAACCAAATAGCAGAAGAATATAAGGGCTTGTATTTTGACCCAAATGAGGAATACAGCGTTCCTTACAATGTAGGAATGGTCGGTATTATATACAACAGCCGTTATATCAAGGATATTGAGCATTCCTGGGGTGTTTTGTGGGATAAAAAGTACAAGAATATGGTGCTTAACTTTAACAATCCGCGTGACGCTTTTATGACGGCACAGATGTATTTAGGTCAAAACGGTCTTAATTCAACCGATAAAAAGGATTGGGATGCCGCGGCAGAAAGCCTAAAAAAGCAAAAAGCAAATCTTCAATCCTATGTTATGGATGAGGTTTACGGCAAAATGGAAACAGGTGAAGCGTACATTGCCCCATATTATGCAGGCGATTTCCTTACGATGTACGAAACCAACAGTGACCTTGCTTTCTTCTACCCCGAGGAGGGTACGAATATTTTTGTTGATTCTATCTGTATTCCGAAATCCGCACAAAACTATAAGGCGGCTCTTGTTTATATCAACTTCCTGTTGGAGCCGCAGGTAGCGCTTCATAACGCCGAATATATCGGTTATGCTTCGCCAAATACCGCAGTAATAAACAATGAGGATTATTACTACTACGGCAATGAAATCCTTTACCCTAAAAAGGAAGATATGCCCACAGCTTGGTATTATAATGATATTGACGAAGAGATAAGAAAGTATTACGAAGAACTCTGGCTTGATATAAAGTTGTACTAAAAACGAACAAAGTGGTCATCTCACTAAATAACAGTGAGATGACCACTTTCAATTTATCACAGCATACTTTTTAAGTTTTCCATAGCCTCTGCGGAGGGTTCTGAAATATTCGCAAAAGGAAATTCAATTTTCATATCATCATACTTTACCTGACAAATCTTTTTGAAAGGCAAAAGCTCTATTTTTTCTACGCAAGGATATTTACTTGCAATTTCCTTTAGCTTTCCTATATTCTCCACCGTATCGTTAACGGTTGGTATTATTACCTGACGAACCGTTGTAGGTATGCTTTCGGAATTAAGATACTCTAAAAATTCAAGCACATTATCAAGACTGCAACCTACATTTTCTCTATACAAATCATTGGCTGTATACTTAATATCAAGCAGTACGCGGTCAGTAGCCGAAAGTAATTTTTTTATACTGTCATTAAGGATGTTACCCGAAGTATCAAGGCAGGTATTTACCCCCTTTTCCTTGCAAAGTGAAAATACCTCGTACACAAATTCGGGTTGCAAAAGCGGTTCACCGCCCGAAAGGGTTATACCGCCTTCTTCACCGAAGTATTCCTTATACCGCAGAGCTTTTTTTACTATTTCTTCCGCAGTATATTCATTACCGCCATTAAACTCCCAAGTATCGGGATTATGGCAGCATTTACAACGCAAATTACAGCCTTGCAAAAATACAACAAATCTAACGCCCGGGCCGTCAACCGTACCGAGTGACTGTATGGAATGTACCCTGCCGATTACTGCTTTGCTCATATACTTACATGGAATGTACGGCTGATAACCTCACGTTGCTGTTCGCGGGAAAGCTTATGGAAATTAACCGCATAGCCCGAAACACGTATAGTAAGATTCGGGAAAGCTTCTGGGTCCTCATAAGCCTTCATAAGCGTCTCTCGGTTGAGCACATTTACATTGATATGATGTGCCTTTTTAGCAAAATAACCGTCAAGTATGCTTACAAGGTTATTAACACGCTCATCTTCTGTTTTACCGAGTGCATCAGGAGTAATTGAGAAGGTGTTTGAAATACCGTCACGGCAGTCATCATAACTGATTTTAGCAACCGAGTTAAGGGATGCCAATGCGCCGTTTTCCTCACGGTTATGCATCGGGTTTGCACCGGGCGCAAACGGAGCACCTGCAGGTCTGCCATCAGGAGTAGCACCGGTATTTTTACCGTACATAACATTAGATGTAATAGTTAAAACAGAGAGTGTATGAATTGCATCACGGTATGTAGGAGTCTTACGAAGCTCGGTGATAACCTTATGTGTCATATCCTTTGCAATAAGGTCTACCCTGTCATCATCGTTACCGTATTTTGGGAAATTACCGTTTATTTCAAAATCGGTTATAAATCCGTTTTCATTCTTTACAGGATGAACACTTGCGTATTTTATAGCACTTAACGAGTCAGCAACAACCGAAAGTCCGGCTATACCAAAGGCCATAAAACGCTCAACCTCGGTATCGTGAAGTGCCATTTGGATTTTTTCATAAGCATATTTATCATGCATATAGTGAATGATATTCATTGTATTAACATACAAATGGCTCAACCATTCAATATAAATATTAAACCGCTCCATAACGGCATCAAAATCAAGCTTATCTGCATCCAAAACAGGCATCTGCGGACCTATATGCATATCGCTTGTTGTATCATAACCGCCATTTATAGCGATAAGCAAAAGCTTTGCAAGATTGCAACGTGCGCCGAAGAACTGCATCTGTTTTCCAACCTTCATAGCCGAAACACAGCAGGCGATTGCGTAATCATCGCCGTAATCAGGACGCATTACATCATCATTCTCATACTCTATAGAATCGGTATCGGCAGAAACCTTTGCACAGAACTTTTTAAAGTTTTCAGGCATTGAGTTAGACCAAAGCACAGTTAAATTGGGTTCAGGTGAAGAACCGAGGGTGTAAAGAGTATTAAGTATACGGAAACTGCTCTTGGTAACGAGGGTTCTTCCGTCCTCTCCCATACCGCCTATAGCTTCGGTTATCCACATCGGGTCACCACCGAAAAGCTCATTGTATTCAGGTGTGCGAAGATGACGTGCTATACGAAGCTTCATTACGAAATCATCCATAATTTCCTGTGCGCCTGCTTCGGTTAAAACACCGTTTGCAATATCGCGTTCGAAATAAATATCGAAGAAAGTACTCACACGTCCAAGTGACATAGCCGCACCGTTTTGCTCCTTAATAGCGCCAAGATATGCAAAATATGTCCACTGAACAGCCTCACGTGCATTGCTTGCAGGCCCGCTTATATCAAAGCCGTACATAGCCGCCATTTCTTTTAAATAACCTAAAAATGAAATCTGACGGTGAAGCTCCTCATCAAGCCTGATTGCGGCATCGTTAAAAGCTCCCTTTTCAAGATTTGATTTATCATTTTTCTTTTCTTCAATAAGACGGTCAACACCGTAAAGAGCCACACGGCGATAATCACCTATTATACGGCCTCTACCGTAAGCATCCGGAAGACCTGTAATTACGTGGCATTTACGTGCGGCACGCATTTCATCTGTATATGCTCGGAAAACACCGTCATTATGGGTTGTACGAAAACGGAACTCTTCCTCTATTTTATTACTTAACTTATAACCGTATGCTTCGCAAGCCTGACGTGCCATTCTAATACCGCCAAACGGATTAACACCACGCTTTAAAGGACGGTTTGTTTGCATACCAACAATTATCTCATTATCCTTATCAATATATCCCGGAGAATAGCTTGTAAGTGAAGATACGGTTGCAGTATCAATATCAAGCACACCGCCAAGCTGACGTTCGAGTGTAAAAAGTGCTTCAAGCTTGGTCATAAGACCCTTGGTACGCTCGGTAGCAGAAGCTAAAAAGCTATCATCACCGGTATATTCCTTATAATTGGTTTGAATAAAATCGCGAACATTGATTTCATCCTGCCATACGCCTTTTACAAATCCATTCCAATTCTTATGTTCCATAATTCTTTTCCTTTCCTATAATAATATACATAAAAAACGAGCAAACCAGCTTATAACTGATTTGCCCAGACGGTCGGCATTTATATAGCTTATATTCCCTTGCGGTTATCCGCAAAATCCGTCAGTCACATAAGCTGTAATCATATTATACACAAAATATGCTTATTTGTCAATCCAAAACTACAAGATTTTGAGGGGACTTTTTTGTATAAAAAAACACTTGACAAATGTACCAAAGGGTATTATAATATTCGTGTTGCTGATCCGAAGACAGCAGGTGACCTATTTTGGTCGTAAGGATTACCGCCTGCCGAGGTGTGCATGAAAAGTTATGTATTTTCATGTCCATTCCGTTTTCGGGGTGGACATTTTTTATCGGTTCGGCAATCCAAAATCTAATCGGAGGTGAAAAAATTGCCGAACGCAAAGGTTTTAGAACAAAAGCAGCAGTTAGTTGCAGAGCTTTCTGAAAAGCTTAATGCCGCTATCACAGGTGTTGTTGTTGACTACAAGGGTACAACCGTTGCTGACGATACTGCTCTTCGTAAGGAGCTTCGTGAAGCAGGTGTTAACTACTTCGTTGTTAAGAACACAATGCTCGGACGTGCTATCGCAGGCACCAATCTTGAGGGTATGACTTCCTTCTTGGAGGGCACAACCGCTATAGCTCTTTCAAACGAGGATTACACCGCAGCAGCTCGTATTCTCTGCAAATTTGCAGAGACTCATGACAACTTTACCGTTAAGACCGGTTTCTTAGATGGTGAGGTTGTTACCGTTGATACAATCAACGCCCTTGCAAAGCTCCCGACCAAGGAAGTATTGCTTGCAACTGTTTGCAACGCATTCCAGGCTCCTATCGCAGCTTTCGCACGTGCTGTACAGGCTATCGTAGATAAAGACGGTAGCGCAGAAGCAGCCGAATAATTATTAAACTTTTAAAAAAACTAATTAAAAATTTTATGGAGGAATTTAAAATGGCATCCGAGAAAATCACAGCTATGATTGAAGAGTTAAAGACTCTTACCGTTCTTGAGCTTTCTGAGCTCGTTAAAGCAGTAGAAGAGGAGT
>JAZSKL010000318.1:0-9568 GCA_045534855.1 Acutalibacteraceae bacterium | reverse complement strand
TTTCCCAACCGGTAGCACCGTCAATTCTTGCGGCTTCTATCATATTAAGGTCAATCTTTTGCAAAATTGCCAAGAACATAATAATTTGTATACCTGAATACCACAAAATAAGAATCAACTGTGCAAACAAGCTTGAAATAGGTTCAACCAACCATTCAGGCAAGAACGAAGAAATCGCCTGTGTTACAATAAGCTGGTCGGCCGTTGAAACGGTTGTTGCGCCCTGTCCTTGCAGTTCATTGATTATAGGCCCACTTACAACAATTACCGGCAAAAAGAAAATTGTTCTGAAAATTCCTTTACCCTTAATCTTAGTGTTAAGCATCAATGCAGCAAGCAACGCAAAAATTACAATTACAGGAACCTGTAATATAACCTTTAAAAGGAACGATAATTCTCGGTCAATAAAATCAATATCCTTAACCCATATTTCACGGAAATTGCCCCATCCTATCCATTCACTGTTAATACCGTTATTTATATTAACCTCACTGAACGAATAAAGAATTGCAAGAAACATCGGACGCAATACCAAAAGACCGATACCTACAAGCCATGGCAGAAGAAATATATAAGCATACCAATTTGCCTCTCTGCCGAAAATTCGCGTTTTAAGGGTTTTTCTTGGCGGTTTTTTAATGTCTTTCATTATTGCACCGCCTTTCCGTTAACAATTTTCCATGACTGTTTATCAATAACAGTACCATTATACGAAACTTCGTTTTCATTGAAATTAACAATTACCGAAGTACCGTTTTCGTATTCAGTAACGCTTACACCGTCAGACGATGAATGATTTGAAATCTTACTGTTTTGAGTAGCCTTTGAAAGCTCTGTAAAAATTTCGTTATACTCTTCAATCATCTTATTGTATTCAGCAAATTCACAAGAGAACAGTGAAGATGAATCTGTATAAATCAAATTAGCAGGTGCGTTATAAGTGAGCAGAAAAGACGGATAAATTCCGCTTTCTATAAGCTTTAATTTATACTCGGTAGTATCCGCTTTAAAGTTTACATACTCGCTGTAAAGAGGAATATAACCCTTTAAAACGATTGCAAAGAACGGAACCTCAGCAGTTACAAACTTATAATCCGAACCGTAAATACGGTAATCATAATAACGCTGTGTTATACCCCATAAATAGTCGTTTGGAGAGGTATATGCGGTTTTAACCTTTTCCCCTGCCGACTTTAAGGTTTTATAATATATACCCGATGCGAACTGACGGGTATTCATTTCGGTACGTTCGCCTATTTCATAGGAGTATACCTCATTTGTAACACCGTCAAACGAGATACCAACATTAGATTTTTTACCAAGCTCACTTAAAAGGTCATTTATACGCTCCTTTGAAGCATCAGCGGTAAAGCAATATTTTGTTGGATACAATTTGCGGAATGTTTCGGTTGAGAAAACACTTCCGTTATACTGATATATATAATCCTTTGAGCCTGATTTTGAATATGTATTAAGAAAATCAGCATAAAGCATAAAATCAATATTCTTATACTTTTTAGCTAAATCCTTAAAATCATCAATATCGCCTACAGCACCTTCAAAGGAATCATCACCGGTTATTTCACCGTATATACCGTCCTCCTGCCAGCCTTTTAAGGAAACAGACAGATTTTTTACTCCTTTAGAGGTAAGTTTTGAAAGGATTTTATCAATTTCTTTAACCGAAGTCATTTCTACAAAAGATGTACCGAAAAGCGACTCTTCAACATCGCCTGCAAAGAAATCAAGACGCATACTGTAATCAATATTCTTATCAGATTTTAATACAGCGTTATCGGTTAAATAATCACGGTAGCATTTTGCAAGCCCAACATAATTTGCATCCTCTCCGCCTGCAAAGCGGTAAGACACGCTTATATCAAAGGTTTCACGTTTTTCTTGAGAGCTTGTAATACTTCCTGATTGACCTGTAAGATACTTATAGATTTCTCTGTAAATATATCTTGCGCTTATCCAGTTATAATCGGTAATTACACCGTTGGGGTAAGCATAAATTTCAGCATTGTATTTACCGCTTTCAATAATACCCAAAAATGCGTTTTTAGTATCATTATGAACCATACCAAAAACAGGAGCAAAAATTTCTGCTGTATCAGCGGTAGTGGCTATCAAATCATCATATTTCTGAACAGCCGCAGTGTTTGCCTCAACACTAAAATTACCACCGTAAATTTTAGCCTTATATGGTTGAGAAAACTTTTTATTGTTATCTTTAAGTTCTATTAAAGCACCGCAGCCATCGGGAATGAGCATATAACCGTCAACATCGCCAAGATGGGTATATCCCAAAAACGGCAACACATAAATAGCTGCCAAGCGGAATTTTTCGTTTGTTTCCTTAATGGAGCTATTTGGAATTTGAACGCGAATACCTGCATCATCAAGTGTTACAAACAATGTAAGCTGTATTCCGATAGACTTAAAGTTAAGCTCTGCCGCAAAACCGTTCTTTATTAGAGAGATTTTCTTTTGCGGTTTACCCGAATACATATTGATTTTATTAAGGTTTACAGCCTCACCTTTAAAATACTCGAGAACGATACCCGAATTAACAAAATTTCGCCATGTTTCGCTTGAATCAGGATTAGGAGTTGCGGCACTTGTCATAACAGCACCGGTACGGTTATCCTTAACCTGAACCGTAAGACCCGTTTCTTCATAATAAAGCGAATAATTTTCATTTGAAGCGGCGAGCAGATAACCATCGGCTGTTTGTTCTGCGGGCTGTGCATTTAGCGGCACAACCTTTGAATTCAAAGTTCCGTCAATAGGTACTTTTTTGCTTGCAGATGAGGTTGAACACGAAGTGAGAAAAACTGCCGCCAAAACAAGAGCAAGTATTTTAACCTTCAGCACGATAGATCACCTCACTCCAGATTTGAGAAATAAATTCAACTGTTTGTTTGCACATAACGTACAGAATAAACAATACAACTATTGCCATAAAGAATGCAAACAACGTCCAGAAAATGCACTTGATGGTTTCAGAAGCTTTATAATTATTAAGTTCATTTATCATAACCACCAACAAAACAATACTTCCGCCAATAATTATAAAGTTAAGGAAGTTAAGAATAAATATTTCATCCAAGGTAAGTGCATGGGTTAAAACAATTACAACCGGACGCAGTAAAATATACGGCATCAAAGAGTAAATTACACTGCAGTAAATATTCTTAAATGATGCTTCACCCTCGGTAATAGAGCATACAAGATAATGGCAGGAAATAAAAAGAATAAATATTCCAATAATTACTCCTGCATCCTTTACAATAGAATACTGACCGTCTGTTACATTCGAGAAAATATATCCCGAAAGGTACTTATCAGCAATATATATAACAATAAAGACTACGTACAGTATACTTGCAGATTTTACCGATACCTTGCCCTCACGTTTAATTCCGTAATAGGCATCCATTGGATTTCTTGGAACTTTAAACAGGAACAAAAGCTCCTTTACGGTTTTACTTGATGTTATTTTTCCGATAGCTGCCCCTACAGGTACTAAAACCTTAGTTTTCTTTTTAAGAACAGTCAATATATAAATTGCACCGAAAAATGCAACTACTATACCAAGTATTAAGAAAATGTTTTCTCTTATTATTTCATTACGATACTCGGTATATGCCTTTGAAACACCCTCTTTATCATTTGAAAGACGAAAATGTTCCATAGCAGCAGAATAGTTTTCTTCCATATAGTAAGCTTCGGCAATTCCCTTATGAGCATAGTCGAAAAGGTTATTCATAAGTAAAACCTTTTCCCAAGGACCTTTACTTTCAAGGTATTTACCCTGCTGATAAAGGTCAAGCGCAGTATGTACGTTCTGAGTAAACTCAGTAGGCAAAAAGGTTTGAATCTGACCTGCTGTATCATCAAGAACATATAATTTTCCGTTACCGTCAACAGCGATTGCGGAAATTGATCCAAAAAGTCCTATACGCTGACTACCATCATCAAAGCCACCGAAAACGAAAAGGAGATCTCCTTCACCGTTAAACTCAAGTATATAACCATTAGTTGTTGTAGCATAGATATTACCTATGCTTCCAACGGTTAAATCGCTTGGATTTGGAAAAGAAATATCTACAGTTAACATATCGTTAGCCGACATATTAAGCTTACGCACTACCTGCTCTGTTTCAATATTAGTCATAGTATAAACTATACCTTTTTTATCAACCGTAAGATTACTTATCGAAGCAGGAATTGTTTGCTGGAGCTGACTTTTTTGTTCTTCGGTAAAAATAGTATCAAGCAACATATCCCAAAGAGTAACGCTTACTTCGTTTGCACCGAAATAACCTAAAAACTCTCCTGTACTGCGCGACAACTGAACTATACCGTTCGAATTACCCTTACAAGCAATATAAAGATTATCGTTACCGTCTGTTGCAACCTTTAAAGGAATAAATTTTTCCTTTTCTCCGTAAAGAAGGGATTGCGGTTTTTTATATGTTTGCAAAAGTTCACCCTCGGAGGAAAAGGCAAATACCGCCTCTGCCGATTGGTCAGCAACAATTATATCGCCGTTATCAGCTATATAAAGACCGCTTGGTTCTTTTAAAACACCCTCACCAAAAATACGTATCAGTTTACCTTCAAGGGTTGAAACGATTATTCGGCGGTTTCCGCTATCGGCAATATACATTGTTTCACCGCTTATTGCCAAATCCAACGGTTTATTAAGAATTTCATCATCGATTTTCTCAATTGTATCCACAGGATTATAAGCATTCTGCGTTTCAATATAATCGCCATTTTTATCAACGGTAATAGTTTTATACGCTGTATCTGCAAAAGTCGGAACAGACAAAACAGATATTAAAAGCAATATTACCGTTATAAATTTAAAGCATTTTTTAAATCTCATTTTGCGCCTCACATCTTTTGCACTACTTAATGCCGGATGTTGCCATAGTACTCATTACTCGGCTTTGCATAATAACAAACAAAATTACATTAGGTACAAACATTATAAGTGTTGCCGCCGCCGCAAGACCCTGACCAGCAACGCTGTTTGTATTAGAAGAAAGAGTTTGCATATAAAAAGCAAATGTTTTGAAAACATCAGAATCAATATACATTGAAGAGGTTTCAATATTATTCCATACCTCTTGGAACATAAGTATCGAAACGGTTGCCATAGCTGGCTTCACAAGCGGTAAAATTATTCGGTAATAAACCATAAGTTCACCCGCGCCATCTATATGAGCTGCTTCTATCAACGCAGACGGAACACCATCTACAAACTGTTTTAAAAGCAACAATCCAACCGGCATTACAACAATCGGTAAAATATGGGCAAAGTATGTATCGTGCATACCGAATTTATCAACAATAAGATAACGCGGTATCTGCAAAGCAATTGCAACAAACATAAGACCTACATCGTTTACCGTCATAAGCACTTTCTTTGCTTTAAAATTCATTTTTGAAAGTGCAAATGCTGCCATTGTTGTGAAAATCAATGTAAAAGCCAAAACACAGGCTGTAACAAAAATACTGTTAAACAGGTAGCGCGAAAAAGGAACGGTTGAAGCGGCAGTTGCATTTACAAGCTTATAAAAGTTTGTAAATGAAGGATTTGATACAAAAAACTTTGGCGGGAAAGCAAAAAGTTCCTCTAAAGGCTTAAAGGCATGGCATACAATATAAACTATAGGTAATACCATAAGCAACGTCATCGGAACAAGTACCGCATATATTTTTAACTGATCCTTTTGGAATTTACGAGGATTAGCAAGATTACCTTTGATTGCCATACTTAATCCTCCTTAAATAAGGTGCGAGCACCCTTAGAAAACACCCATATTACAACCAGCAAAACAACTGAAATCGCACAGGCATATCCCATTTCATATCGGGTAAAACCAAAGTCCGAAATATGGTTTACCATCAACTGACCCGAATAGTTAGGTGTTGGATTGGAGCCTGAAAGCTGAACACCGATTGCACTTTGCTTAAAGGCATTTACAATAGCCATAATAGCACCGAAAAGCATTTGCGGTTTTATTGATGGGATAGTGATATAGAACATTTCCTGAAAACGGTTACGCATACCGTCAATATGAGCGGCTTCGTAAAGGCTTGGATCAATATTCAAAAGACCTGCAAGCATTGAAAGGAAACCAACACCCATACTCGACCAAAGAGCAACTATCATCATTACAGGAAGAAGCCAATCGGATGACTGCAAGAAGATAATCGGCTCGGTAATGATACCCATTTGCATCAAAAGATTGTTAATATATCCAAGCTGGTCGCCGCTGAACAATACCTTCCAAATAACCGCCATTGTTGTACCTGCGGTCATTGACGGAGAATAAATTATAAGTGCCAATATAGTTCTCGGTCCGCGGGTAATTTGCGATAATGCCCAAGCAAGTAAGAAAGAAAGTATATATCCGCCCGGACCAACAATTATTGCAAAAACAATAGTATTTGGAATTACATTACGAATAAAAACTTCATCCTGTAAAAATAAGTCTACATAATTATCAATGCCAACGAATGACGGAAACTGAATAGCATTGAAATTGGTAAAGGATAAAGCGATTGCAATAACAACAGGAACAGCTACAAATATAGCAAACAGAGCAAAATACGGTAAAACAAACAAATAAGGGGTAACATTGCGTCTTAATTTATCTGCTCTCATAATATCCCTCCTGTTCTACAATCTTAAAGTCTTTTATAACCTTATCGCCTTTATTATATCCGAATTCTTCTAACTTTGAATTAACCTCTGCCCTGATATCCTTTGCGGCTTCGGATAACTCCTGACGTACATTACCGTTATTTAAAACGATATTATTAAGTGCATTTGAAAGTGAGCGCTGCGTCATATAGTTGCCGGGGATTCTCGGAACTTCAACAATCCAATCAAGCATTTCAAGTATTGTTGCTTTATGTTCTTCGTTCCAAGGAAGTTTGGCAAACGCCTCCAAATTAGCGGTATTCCACATATATTCATTACCGTATGTCAAACGAAGTGTTTCGGCAAAATCAGACTGTGTTTCAGCCTCGGTCCACCAACAAAGGAAGTCCCAAGCCTTATCTTCGTATTCGGTGCTGTCAAAAATTATTGCAGTTGACTGCGCACCGCTGATATAACGAAGTACATTTCCGTTTTCATCAAGATAACCCGGATATGGTGCTACGCCCCAAGAGTTTGCAATTTCAGGAGCAGAATTAAGCAACGTCATATAAGTATTGAAGCCTGAAATACCTATCGGTATTGAGCCGCTTCTGAAATGCTGATAGAAATTACTTACCTCATACGGAATATCATAAATCGTAAACAAATCAGACATTTCGCTGAATGCATTTACCGTTTTATCTGATGTTATAAGCAAATCGGTAGCAGTTTTTCCGTAAACCTTACCACCCATTTGATAAATAAAAGGTACTAAAACCGAAAGTGTTTTTGTTCCCGGATGTCCAGCAATATGGGAGTAGAAATCCATACCGTAACGCTTGAGTACCGGAAGCATCTGCTTAACCTCATCCATCGTATTTGGAACACCAAGACCTAATTCATCAAGAATATCCTTTCGATAGAAAAGAACAAGGAAGTCAGAGGTTTCAGGCAATAAATAATACTTACCGTCTACCGCGCCGATATCAACTATACCTTTTCCAAATCTTGAAGCAATTTCATCCCAATTAGAATACGAGCTTAATTCTTTAAGCGCACCGCGAATAGAAAGCTCAAATGGAATTGTGTAGGTAACGCCCATTGCAACATCAGGTGCATTTCCCGAAGCACTTGCTAAAACAAGCTTTTCTTCATTGGGCATAAGAGAAATATCAACCGTCATATTATGCTTTTCAAAAAAGTCATCATCAACCATTTTTTGCATAAGCTCAATATAAAGACGAGAACGGTTTACCCAAACCTGCAAATGCTCGGTATTTTTATTATCGCCGCTTGAATAGTAATCGGAAGAGAAAGAGTTAAGAAAACGGCAGAACGACATTCCAACACTGTAAAAGAAACCGGATTCCTCAGGAAGGTCTTTTTCATTTTGGAAAACATAAATCTGATCAAGAGTAAGCGGTGAAGTATAAAGGCTTTCAAGAGTATTTGCAAGATACTGACCTATTGAACTATCGCCCTGATAAAGCTCGTTTATACGGTTAGGTAAATCGTTAATATCAGATGCCAACGATTTTAACTGCTTAACACAGATTATAAGGGTTGCATACTCTCCTACTGTATCAACACCGGGAGCATAAGCGCTTAAACGCTTATAAATATCATTGATTCGTTTTGCCCAATCATTAAGGTCATCTTTAATGGTTGGAATATAAGCTATTATATCAAAATCGCGATATGTAGATGTATTGTTACCGCTAACCTTCATAATCTGCAAGGATTTATCGTTAATCTCATCAATCAGAGCATTAACATCATCAATAATATCTCCCATATATTCGAGAGAAACCGAAAGGGTTAGGGTATGTGTAACATCCTTTTCAAGATATACACCTATAGGCTTCCCTTTTTTATCTTTAACCGTAACATTCACAAAGTCTCTCGAATAATCGAAAGCAATATTTTTGAAATCATCATTGTAAAGCTTACCGTCTAAATAAAGATAACGGAAAACAGGAAAATCGGTTTTTGCGTTCTGGCGGTATCTGAAGCCAAGATAGTAGTAACCGCTTTTATCAACATTAAAGCTGTAAGAAACACTTTGACCGCCATCAGCAAATGAAGATCCTGAAAGCATATTAAGCTTTAAATTAGCGTAATCATAAGGCGAAGCTGCTGTATCGTATTCACCCATCGGACGAACCGAAGCGCTGTTTTTATAAGCAAATCGTTCAGCCTCTATTATTACTGTTTCGTGACCTTTTGGCTTACCTGTTTTTTGAGGTTCATCTTCCCTCTTCTCGGTAAGGGTAATTTTGCCGATTATTATATTGCCTTGAGAACAGTTAAATGTAATTTTATGATTTCCTGCTGTAAGCTCAAATTCAAAAGGCTCAATAGTTATTCCGGCGGCGTCACTAAAATACTTCTGCTTCCACTCGGAAATTCTAACCGATTCAGGAACTATTTCATTACCGTAACGGTCGGTTGAAAACTTATCGGTCTCATATTCCCAATCACTCTCAAACTGCTGATTACGCATTTCGTAGCAGGTATAAATACCGTCTATTGCAACAGCGCAGTTTACAGGAAGAGTACTTTCGGAAGCATCATAATAATCAACCAAAATTCTGTATTTAGCATCGATAGGAGCATTGATTACAAAATCAACGCTTCCGCCTTGCATCAGCTTTACTGCATTGCCGTTATAATCAGGTGCGTTATTTATTATTTCACCGCCAAGTGCAATTTGCGAAGCATCAAAAACAATATCATTGCCTTTATACTCATTAAAAGTATAGCTTTTTTTGACTGTACGGTAATTCTCTTCGGCATGGTCTGAATTGGTATCTGCATTTTTTACAGCACTGTCAGTTTCTATTCCGAAAACCGTATTTTCAGCCATAACATCATCTGTATTTTCCTCAGACGCACCAACCACAC
>JAZSKL010000173.1:0-2720 GCA_045534855.1 Acutalibacteraceae bacterium | reverse complement strand
TATTATGTTTTTAGTTATGAATCCCTCCGTCTTTTGCTTCGCAAAATCCACCTCCCTTTAACAAGGGAGGTTAGTTTTTTCAGTACAAAAAGTGTATATCTTACAATACACCAATTTATTTTACTTCGTAAATTATATCAGCACTTTTTTTGATTTTATCCATACAGCGCAGTACCTTTTGGCAAACGGCATCGCATTCGCGGTATTCCGTTGCATTTTTGCCGAGTGCAAAATCGGCAAATCTTGCGGCTTCACCACTCATAACTTCCGTTCGGTCAAGCATTGGCACAATTATCTTTTCAGAATTATCCTTGCAAAGGGTAACGCCTACAAACTGCGAAATCGAAGAAATTTTAAGCGTTCCTTTATCTCCCGCTATTTCGCTTCCCAAAGCTGATTGCGCGGTTTTGCTGTAGGTAAGCACAGCCTTATAGTCGCCGTAATCAAAAATCGCACAGCCCGAAGCATCGCAACCGTTTTGGAAAAAAGATGCATCGGCAGTGATTTTCTTCGGTTCACCCAAAAGGTCAACCGCCGCATAAACACAGTAAACACCTAAATCCATAAGCGTTCCCGCGTGAAGCGACATATCAAAGATATTCTGCGGTATACCCTTCATAAACGCATCATAACGGCTTGAACGCTGACAAAAATCAATACGCGCAACCGAAATTTTACCTATTTGCTTTACGGCATTAGCAACATCCTTATGCCAAGGCGTGTTATACGACATCATAGCCTCCATATAAACCGCGCCGTTTTCATCCGCTATCCGTTTAGTTTCAAGATATTCCGAAAGCGAGGTTGCGATAGGCTTTTCCGCAAGCACATGCTTACCGTTTTTAAGAAAAATACGGCTTTGAGCGCTATGAAAAACATTCGGAGATGCAATATAGACGGCATCAATTTCATCTGATGCCGCCAAGATTTCAATATCGTTATAAACCTTTTCACAGCCCGTCTCAAGAGCAAAAGCGCGACCTTTTTCCAAGTCCCTTGAAAAAACGGCTGTATGCTTTAAGCCTTTAACGGTTTTGGCCGCCTCTAAAAACTGTTTGGTTATAAGGCTTGTTCCAACCGTTGCAAACCGCACGATACCGTTTTTCATTCTTCTTCCAACGGCTTTTTAACGTGCGGACAGGTTATCTCATTGCGGTATACAGGCTTTGCCCAATAAATAGCATTCTTGATAACTCGGATAACATCCTCGTTATGATATGTAGGATAGGTTTCGTGACCGGGCTGGAAATAGAAGATATTTCCGTTTCCGCGCTTGAAGCAACAGCCTGCTCTGAATACCTCGCCGCCCTCAAAGTGACCTATAAATACAACCTTATCGGGTTCGGGAATGGAGAAAGGCTCACCGTAGGTTTCCTCATGGTCAAGCTTGATAAATCTGCCTATACCCTGAGCAATGGGGTGAGACGGGTCACAAACCCAAACAAGCTCGCGGTCATCATCCTCGCGCCAGGTAAGCGCACAGGGAGAGCCCATAAGCTTTTTAAAGGGCTTTGAGAAGTGAGCAGAATGTAAGAAAATAATTCCCATACCGCTGTGAACAGCCTTTACAACCTTATCGGCAACCTCATCGGGTACCTTGTGGTGCATCATATGACCCCACCAAAGGCAAACATCGGTCTTAGCAAGCTTTTCTTCGGTTATAACCTCGGCGCAGGTATCAAGAGTAACGGTTTCTATTTCGATATCATCACACTCGAGAGCCTTTTTAAGCGCTATATGAATACCTTCGGGATAAACGGCTTTTGCCTTCTCGTGATTTTGTTCGTGATAAAACTCGTTAAAAATTAAAACCTTCATTTTTTACCTCTTTAAAAACCTATTATTCCATATGAGCCTGAATGTACTCAACAACGGCTCCTACGGTTTTAAGATTTTCAACCTCTTCATCAGGAATTTGAACGTCAAACTCTTCTTCAACACCCATAAGCATCTCAACTACATCCAAGCTGTCAGCATTAAGATCATCCAAAATGTTGGTTTCGGGTGTGATGCTTTCTAAATCAGCATCAAGTCTTTCAGCAAGAAGTCTTGCAATCTTTTCAAATACCATAAAATATTCCTCCGGAAATAGTTTTTTAAAAAGCGGAATTTAAAATCCGTTTTCTACTACAAAAATAATAAGATTTAAAAGCCGTTTTGTCAATAGGTTTTTAAAAATTTTAATATATACTTAATTTAAAAATTAAAAACAGTTGCAAAAGCGGGTGTATTCATTTATAATATATAAGATAACAAATTATGGAGTAGTGTGATAAAAATGGCTAAGGAAAAACTCGTTAAAGAAATCACCTCTATGGAAGAGGATTTCGCAAAATGGTATACCGATGTTTGTATCAAAGCCGAGCTTATTGACTATGCCTCGGTAAAGGGGTGTATGATAATCCGCCCCTACGGTTATGCGATCTGGGAAAACATCCAGAGTATAATGGATGGTATGTTTAAAGAACTTGGCCACGAAAATGTTTATATGCCGCTCTTTATTCCCGAAAGTCTTTTGCAAAAGGAAAAGGACCATGTTGAAGCCTTTCCCCCCGAGGTTGCTTGGGTAACCCACGGCGGTGAGGAAAAGTTGGAGGAGCGTCTTTGTGTTCGTCCTACAAGTGAAACCCTTTTCTGTGACCACTTTCAAAATATTGTTCATTCCTACCGCGACCTGCCAAAGCTTTATAATCAGTGGTGCAGTGTTGTGCGCTGGGAAA
>JAZSKL010000109.1:0-2177 GCA_045534855.1 Acutalibacteraceae bacterium | reverse complement strand
ATACTTACCTTTTTCAGAAATAAGTTTTTCGTGGTTTCCGCGTTCAATAATTCTTCCTTTATCCAATACCATAATAACATCAGAATTACGAACAGTAGACAAACGGTGAGCAATTACAAAAACCGTTCTTCCTTTCATAAGGCTATCCATACCCTTTTGCACTATTTCTTCGGTGCGGGTATCAATACTTGATGTAGCTTCATCGAGTATCATTACAGGCGGATCTGCAACTGCGGCGCGTGCAATTGAAATAAGCTGTCTTTGACCTTGTGAAAGACCTGAACCGTCACCTGATAATACAGTATTATAACCATCGGGCAGCATTTCGATAAAACCGTGTGCATTAGCAAGCTTGGCTGCGGCAATACATTCCTCATCGGTTGCATCAAGACGGCCGTAACGAATGTTATCCATAACAGTACCTGTAAACAGATTGACATCCTGCAAAACTACACCAAGGCTTCGGCGCAAATCATCCTTCTTAATTTTATTGATATTTATTCCGTCATATCTTATTTTACCGTCTGCAATATCATAAAAACGGTTAATAAGGTTTGTTATAGTTGTTTTACCGGCACCCGTAGCACCAACAAAAGCAACCTTCTGACCGGGTTCTGCATAAATATCAATATTATGAAGTACAATTTTTTCCGGATTGTAACCGAAATCCACATCAAAAAGACGAACATCGCCTTTAAGGGGGGTATAAGTAACAGTTCCATCATGATGAGGATGCTTCCAAGCCCATATACCGGTACGCTTATCAGTCTCGGTAATTTCACCGTTATCATCTATTTCAGCATTTACAAGTGTAACATATCCGTCATCCACTTCACTCTGCTGGTCTACAAGCTCAAATACACGCTCAGCACCTGCCATTGCCATAACAACCGAATTGATTTGTTGCGATACCTGGTTTATATTCATTGTGAACTGTCTTGTCATACCAAGGAAAGGCACGATAGTTGCAAGCTTTAATGTTGTATCAAACGAAAGAGAAATATTCGGTACTTCAAGTATAAAGAGCAATCCGCCGATAAACGCTGCCAAAACATAAAGTATATTTCCTATATTACCCATAATAGGACCTAAAATATTAGCAAAACGATGAGCTTTTTCGGCATCAGAGAAGAGTTCTTCATTTATTTTATCAAAGTCCTGCTTGCTTAATTCTTCGTGACAAAATACCTTTACAACCTTTTGTCCGTTAAGCATCTCCTCAATATAGCCCTCTGCCTTGCCTATTGACTTTTGCTGTTTAACAAAGTATTTTGCACTATTACCGCCAACCTTTTTAGTAACCATAGTCATTGCGTAAACACCAACAAAAACTATCAACGACATCCAAAGGCTTAAATATATCATATAAGAAAGCAACGTAATAATTGAAAGTGCGGATGAAATAAACTGCGGAATACTCTGTGAAACAAGCTGTCTTATAGTATCGATATCGTTGGTGTAATGGCTCATTATATCGCCATGCGTATGAGTATCAAAAAACTTTATAGGAAGCTTTTGCATACCACCGAACATATCCTTACGCATATGATTTAAAAAACCTTGAGTAACAATTGCCATTATTCTTGTGTAAATAAAATTGGAAATAACGCCAACGCCGAACAGACCCGCCATAAGAATAATGGTAGAAATAAGTCCCGAGTTAAAACCGTCAGCACCAAGCTTATCAGCATTTTCTATTAAACTTACAATTCTATTAAGAAACATCGCAGGTAAAACACCTGTTATAGAACTGATAACTATACAAATACCCACAACTACAAGGTATCCTTTATAATATTTTAAAAGATATTTTAAAAGTCTTGCGAGAGTGCCCTTTGCATCTTTTGCTTTGGCTCCACCTTTAAATCCGCGTCTTGGTCCTGCCATTATTTCTCACCGTCCTTATTCTGCGAATAGTAAACCTCTTGATAAATTGCATTGGAGGCGAGCAATTCGTTATGGGTACCAACTGCAACTATTTCACCGTCATCCATAACTATAATTTTATCTGCATCTTGAACGGATGAAACGCGCTGTGCAATTATAATCTTTGTTGTATCGGGAATTTCACTTGCAAATGCTTTACGTATCAAAGCATCAGTTTTAGTGTCTACAGCACTTGTGGAGTCATCCAAAACAAGTATTTTAGGCTTTTTAAGAAGCGCTCTTGCAATACA
>JAZSKL010000083.1:0-7063 GCA_045534855.1 Acutalibacteraceae bacterium | reverse complement strand
TTGCCTTGCGGCAAATGATGTCGTTACACTAATGATGACGGCTTTGCCTAATGATGTCGCTTACGCTGATGTTTTTGGCAAACATCGCATCATTTTAGGCGTAGCCAAATACATCATATTTGCAAAGCAAATGCATCACATCGCATAGCGATACATCATTTTCATTGCGCCCCCTCCGCCTTTATGCTATAATACCCCAATTTTTATGAACAATTTTACATTTTGCTTTATTTTTATAAAAAATGTGGTATAATAATATTTAATTGTTATTTTTGGAGGCGAATGCGGTGCGGATTATAGATTTTCATACCCATATTTATCCGCAAAAGGTGGCTCAAAAGGCAACCGACAGTATCAGTGATTTTTATGAGCTTGAAGGTGGCGGTATGTGCGGTACTGCCGAGCAGCTTTTAGAGCGCGGTGATATGGCAGGAATTAGTGAATTTGTTATTCTCCCTGTTGCTATAAAACCGGACCACGTAAGAAGCATCAATCATTTTATTACAGAAAATGTAGCGGAAAATCCGCGTTTTTATGGGTTTGGTACTGTTCACGCTGAAATGGAAAATATATGCGATGAGGTTGAATATATAACTTACGAAGGGCTGTTGGGTATAAAAATGCATCCCGATACTCAACTTTTTAATATTGACGATGAACGTCTTTTTCCGATGTATGAGATGATAGAGGGTAAGCTGCCTGTAATATTTCACACAGGTGACCCGAGATATGATTTCTCACATCCCGCAAGACTTCGCAGGGTGTTGGATAAATTCCCGAAATTAGAAGTTATTGCGGCGCATTTTGGCGGATATTCAATGCCGGAGACTGCATATAAATATCTGAAGGATACAAAATGTTATTTTGATATTTCAAGTTCGCTTATGTTTATGAAGCCCGGAGAGGCGGAGCAGTATATCAATGCTTACGGTGCAGAGCGTATGCTGTACGGTACAGATTTTCCGCTGTGGGACCCCGTTGTTGAGGTAAAACGCTTTTTATCACTTGATTTATCTGATGATGCGCGTGAAAAAATCGCGTATAAAAACGCGCTTTCAATTCTTAAAAAATAAAAAAGTGTTGACTTTCAAGTCTTTAAATGATAAAATATCAAAAAAGTAAATGCTATGAAGATATTAAGCGAAATTTAATTGCGCTTTCAGAGAGCCGTTGGTTGGTGCAAAACGGTAGGCAACATTTTCGCAATCTCGTATCGGAGCAGGGTTTCGGAAAAATTAAAGTAAGAAATCTCGGGTGAGCCCGTAACAGCTCAAGGGTTTGTTGGAACCTGATGAGTGGTCCTGTTTTCAGGGCAATACGGGTGGTACCGTGGGCAATTTTGTATTGTTCATCCCGCAGAGATTTTCTCTGTGGGATTTTTTTATTAAAAAATCCGCTTTATTATATTATAAAAGGTGAGGTAAATTATGAAAAATTTATTCGTGTCTGACATTACATTGCGTGTTGCGGCGGAGGAGTTAGGTCATGAAATCTCATTCCGCGAAAAGCTTAATATTGCATCGCTTTTGCAAAAAACAGGTGTTAATTCTATTGAACTACCGTTCATTAAATCGGGTAAAGAGGATACAGTAGTATATCGCACTATTGCGGAGTCTGTTGCCTGCGCGGTTTGTATTCCGTGTGATAGCGAGGAGTCTATTGATGCCGCAACCGAATGTGTTAAGGCTAATCCGCTTACTGTTATACAGATTTGCGTGCCTGTATCAACTGTGCAAATGGAATATACATATCATATTAAAGCGCCCAAGATGCTTGAGAAAATTGCGGCACTTTGCTCTTACGCAAGCAGTGTTTGTGAAAATGTTGAGCTTGTTGCCCGTGATGCTACACGTGCAGAAAACGGTTTTGCGTTGGAATGCGCTAAAGTTGCATTCGAAAACGGTGCAAAAGCGGTTACGGTTTGCGATGATAGCGGTATTTGCTTCCCAGAAGAGTTAGCAAAGCTTGTCGGCGAAATCAAGTCGCTTAATATGGGCTGTGTTTATGTTCAGCCTTCTGATAAATTGCAGTTTGCCGCAGCATCTGCTGTAGCGGCTGTAGTTGCAGGGGCGGACGGTGTTAAATCCTCTGCAGTAGGTGAGGATTATCTTAAAACCGATGTAATTGCCGATATAATCCGTGCAAAGGGTACTGCGCTTAATATCAGCAGTAATCTTGATGTAACCGTAATCCACAATATTGTATCAGGTGTAACTGCCGCCGATAAAAAGGAATTAAAGCAAGGCGAGATTAGTGATACTGCAACACTTTCGAATGAATGTTCTCTCGCCGATATAACGGCGCAAATTGCGGCTTTGGGCTATGAATTATCCGATGAGGATAACGGTAAGGTTTATGATGAATTTAAGCGTGTAACCGATAAAAAGGGCACTATAGGAGCGCGTGAATTAGAAGCGATAATCGCATCTACCGCAATGCAGGTGCCATCCACCTACCATTTGATAAACTATGTTGTAAACAGCGGTAATATTATTAGTGCCACCGCTAATATTACACTTGAAAAAGACGGTGAAACCTTGTCGGGTGTAAGTATAGGTGACGGCCCTATAGATGCCGCATTCCACGCTATTGAGCAAATAGTAGGCTTCCATTATGAGCTTGATGATTTCCAGATTCAGGCTGTTACAAAAGGCAGAGAGGCTATCGGCTCTTCGCTTATCCGTTTAAGAGCAGACGGTAAGCTTTATTCGGGTAACGGCGTATCAACCGATATTATCGGTGCATGTATCAGAGCATATATTAACGCTCTTAACAAAATAGTATACGGAGAAAACTAATATGAAATTTGCTTTTTCTACTAAAAATATAGAATCGGCATCATTTTTACAGCTTTGCAATAAGACGGCAGAATACGGCTTTTCCGGCTTTGAAATTTTTGATGCCAAGGCACAGAAAAGCTTACACGATGATAGCATTTTCAGGTCATCAATGCGTGCAGGTGCCAAAAGAAAGCTTGTAAACCGTCATATTGAAATAGCATCTATTAAATATCCGGGTGTTATCTGCACCAATACCGATGCTGACGATTTAGCCAATTATGTTGAGCTTGCGGCAACGGCAGGCTGTTCTAATGTTACGGTTGAGCTTGCAACGGTTGATTCGCAAATACTTTCATCGGTATTAACACCTGCTGTAAAGCGCGCAGAGGTGCTTGGTGTTACGGTGCTTGTTGAAACGGTCGGCGAGTATGCCAAAACCGAAAATGTACTAAAGGTTATAAATCTTTTTGAAACTGCTGCAATAGGTGTTGCCTGGAATATTCGCGCAACCTTTTTTGAGGGAGGCGAAACTGCCGATAATACAATTCAAACCTTGGGAGCATATATAGGCTTTGCGCGTATCGGTGACCGTAAGGACGGAAAAGATGTATTGCTTGGCGAGGGCGAGCTTCCTGTTACTGATTTTATAAACGCTCTTAAATCTTTGAATTTTGACGGATTTATCTGTGCGGACTGGAATGAGGAAATCACCTCTGCAGATATTGTACTTACGCATTTTATAAGCTATATGAACCGCATAAGCGATAGCGGAAAAAACACCCGTCCGGTATACTACAACCGCAGTAAAACAGGTACACATCCTTGGAAAAAGTTCGATGTTGTTGACCTTACCTTCTCTCAGGTGCTTGATAAAATGGTTGAGTGTTATCCCGACCAATATGCCTTTAAATACACAACGCTCGATTATACCCGTACCTATTCGCAATTCCGCGATGATATAGATAATGCCGCTGCGGCACTTATTTCTTTGGGTGTAAAAGCGGGTCACCACGTTGCTATATGGACTACAAATATACCGCAATGGTTTATTACATTTTGGGCAACAGTAAAAATAGGTGCTGTACTTGTAACGGTTAATACTGCTTATAAAATTCACGAAACAGAGTATCTTTTGCGTCAGTCCGATACGCATACCCTCGTTATGATAGAGGACTTCCGCGACAGTAACTATAAGGCTATAATGGAAGAGCCTTGCCCCGAACTCAAGACTCTTAAAAAAGGCAGTCCGCTCTATTCTAAAAAATTACCATTCTTACGCAATATTGTAACTGTAGGTTTTCAGATGGACGGTTGCCTTGAATGGGAAGAAATGATGGCTCGTTCAAGCCTTGTTCCTAAAGAAGAGGTGCGCCGCCGCGCAGCTATGGTTAAGCCTGATGATGTGTGCAATATGCAGTATACATCGGGTACTACCGGATTCCCGAAGGGCGTAATGCTTACACACAGAAATATTGTAAATAACGGTAAAATTATCGGCGACCGTATGGATATCTCTACTGCCGACCGTATGATGATTCAAGTACCTATGTTCCACTGCTTCGGAATGGTGCTTTCGATGACAAATATGATGACACACGGCGGTACAATGTGTCCTATGCCGTATTTTTCACCGAAATCCTCACTTGCTTGTATAAATGATGAAAAAATCACCTGTTTTAACGGTGTTCCTACAATGTTTATTGCAATGTTTAACCATGAGGATTTCTCTAAGACGGATTTTTCATATATGCGTACAGGTATAATGGCGGGTGCTAACTGTCCGCCCGAGCTTATGCGAAGAGCTGCTGATGAGATGAATATGCGTGAAATTTTGAGCGTATACGGTCAGACCGAAGCCTCCCCCGGTTGCACTATGGGTGAGGTAAACGAGGATCTTGACCACCGCGTTGAAACCGTTGGCAGTGCTTTTCCGGGCGTTGAATGTAAAATTATAGACCCTGAAACCGGCGAGGAATTGCCTGACGGTGAAAATGGCGAATTTGTTGCCCGCGGATATAATATAATGAAGGGCTATTATAAAATGCCTAAAGCCACCGAGCAGACCATTGATAAGGACGGTTGGCTTCATAGCGGTGATATTGCCTGCCGCACCGATGACGGCTATTTTAAAATCACCGGCAGACTTAAAGATATGATAATCCGCGGCGGTGAAAACCTGTATCCGCGCGAAATCGAAGAATTTTACCTTACCCACAATAAGGTGCGTGATGTTCAGGTTGTGGGCGTTCCCGATAAGCGCTACGGCGAGGAATGCTGTGCATGGATTATTCTTAAAAAGGGAGAATCGTCTGATGAGGCTGAAATGCGCAAGTACGGTGAAGACCATATGGCAATGCACAAGGTACCGCGTTATTTCCACTTTGTAAATGAATTCCCGATGAATGCCGCAGGAAAGATTCTTAAATATAAAATGCGCGAAGCCGCAATAGATTTTTTGAATTTGAAGTAAAAAAATCTTGACAAACCTTAAATACGGTAGTATAATTTCTGTAAATTGATTTAAAAGCTGTGACGAAGACGGTTTCAGCCGTATGTTTTAAAGAGAGTCGGGGGCGGTGAAATCCCGATAAATTAAAGCTGATATACCCATCACTTCCGAGCTGAAAGTCCCAAAGTGTTATGCAAGTAGGGCTTTTCGTGATTGCTGCGTAAAGGCATACGGCTTGTTTGAGCCTGAGTGGTGCGTATCTGCACAATTTGAGTGGTACCGCGGGTATTGTTTATTCAAGACTCGTCTCAAAGGAATTTGAGACGGGTCTTTTTAGTTTTATGAAAAGGAGTAATGTAAAATGAACAGTCAAAAAGCTATGAACGGTCTTATGGAGATAGCATCCCGAATTAAGGAGATGCGTGAAATTATGGGCTGGTCAATTGCTGATATGGCGCAAAAAACCGAAGTTAGCGAAGAACAGTATGGACTATTTGAAAGCGGCGCTGCCGATATTCCTTTTACATTTATTCATAAATGTGCTCTTGTATTTGATGTGGAGCTTACCGAGCTTATCGAGGGACGTTCTGCAAGGCTTTCAAGCTATACCGTAACCCGAAAGGGCAAAGGTCAGGAAACCGCTAAAGAAGACGGTATAAATATAATGAATCTGGCACCTAAATTCCGCGATAAAATAGCACAACCGTATTGGGTGCGCTATGAATATAACGCTGCACAGCAAAATAAGCCGATTCATCTTACAAAGCATTCGGGTCAGGAATTTGACTTGGTGCTCAGCGGTTCGTTGAAGGTACAAATCGGTGAACATACCGAAATTCTTCACGAGGGTGACAGTATTTATTACAATTCCTCAACCCCTCACGGTATGATTGCGGTTGACGGTAAGGACTGTGTGTTCTGTGCAGTGGTATTGCCGGGTGAAAATGCCGCCGAAACCACCGTTACAAAGAGTATTGCATCGGCGAAAACCTCCGAACCTCTTGTGTGCGAAAAATTTGTTGATGTGAAAGAAGACGAAAACGGCTGTCTACAGAAGATTGACTTTAAGAATACCGAATCCTTTAACTTTGGATTTGATATTGTTGACGGCATAGCCGATAAGTATCCCGATAAGCTTGCAATGCTTCATCTTGATGTTAATAAAAATGAGCGCCGCTTTACCTTTAAGGATATTAAGCGCGCATCTAATCAGGTTGCAAACTACTTTACCTCACTCGGAATCAAGCGCGGTGATAAGGTAATGTTAGTTCTGAAGCGCCACTATCAATTCTGGTTCTGTATGGTAGCACTTCATAAAATCGGTGCGGTGGCAATACCCGCTACAAATCAGCTTAAAGACCACGATTTTGAATACCGATTCAATGCAGCAGGCGTAAAGGCACTCGTTTGCACCGCAGACGGTGATACTGCCGAGATTGCCCAGCGTGCCGCACAGAATTGTCCGCAGGTTGAAAGCCTTATAATGGTGGGCGGCAGCCGTGAGGGATGGCACGATTTTGACAGTGAATATAAGCTTTATACAGGTAAGTTTGAGCGTCCGCAGGATGCATCTGCAGGTGATGAGGTCGCTTTAATGTTCTTCACTTCGGGTACTACGGGCAATCCGAAAATGGCGGCTCATAAACACACCTATGCATTAGGTCACTTTGTAACAGCCAAATATTGGCACTGCTGTGAGCGTGACGGCTTGCATCTCACTATTTCCGATACAGGTTGGGGCAAATCACTCTGGGGTAAGCTTTACGGTCAATGGCTGTGTGAGGGCGCTGTATTCGTTTACGATTTTGACCGTTTTGATGAAAACGATATACTG
>JAZSKL010000008.1:0-2413 GCA_045534855.1 Acutalibacteraceae bacterium | reverse complement strand
GGTTGCCGCTTTGGGTAGAGCTGTTTGCAACGCTTAACGGATAACCTTGATAATGATAGGGCAGTATTTTATAGTTATCTGTGCTTTCAATAATTGCAAAATCCGTATCTAAAATAGACGGGTCTGAATATAAATATGCTTTGTCGTAGCTTACATAAACGGTTGTATTATCCGAATAAGATTTAATTTTAAAGCTGTTGGCGTATGTTCCGGGTTCGAGCCTGAAAAGCTGTTCGGGTGTACCGTTATAATAGCTTTGAACAAGATACCCCTGTGAAACGGTTAGATATTGACCGCTGCCTCTTATCCTTATTCGGTAAATTCCGCCCGAAAATGGTGTTTCGGATATTTCGTCCTCAGGTTTTTCGAAATACCATGCATTTCCGTTGGATATACTTAAAACTTCAGAATTGTTTGATATAGTATATGTATTATCCGAATTTTTGTTTAAAGTAAGGTTTTGGTTTTCTGAAATAGTTACAAATTCACCCGAAGATATGTTTTTTAACGAATATTTTTCTCCGCATAAATTAATTTGCCACTGCTGTGATGTCAGAGAATAAAAATCCGATAATAACAAACCGTTTTCGGAAGCTGTAAGATATTTTCCGCTGTTTTTTTCTCTAATATAATATATATTACCGTCAAAAAGAGAATCTGTTGACGTTGTAAAAGAGGTTGCAGTTACTGCATTTCCGTAGTTGTCATAGGTGTAACTGTATTTAACATTATTACTGTCGGTGGCATCGGTAAGCTGACCTTTGGTATTATAATTATATGTATAGCTGTTTCCAAGGTGATCGGTTTCCTGTATAAGGCGGGAATTACCGTCATATTGAAATGTGTTTTCAGCCGCTGTAGTGCTTGCGGAAGTGACATTTCCGTTATTGTCATATCCATAAGAGAAAGCATTGTCCTTTACAAGCTGAATATCTTTAAACATTGCATAGTTAGGTTGATTTGAGCATATCAGATATACATATATATGCGTGTAATCCTTGGTGATTGGAATAACCAAATTAGTATATTGCCATTCCTTCACTGCGGCACTGAATTTTTTGGTGTACCAATCAGCGGAATTGTCTTTTCCAATTACGGCAACCTGCAAATCAAATTCACTTGTATCGGAATTTTTTGCCATAAGCATTGCTTTTCCGCTTAAAATGTAAACATCACCGCTGTTGCCACTTACATTCACAATCTGTCTTAAAACGCAACGCGAATTAACGCTTGCACCCATTGCATAGGCGTACCCCAAACTGCCGCTGCCGTAAGTGGTTTGTTGTTCGTACCAATCAACAGGTGCATAACCGTTTCTATTGGAAAAATCTGAATTTGCAATAAGATTTACTTTATTTGCAACTGCTCCTTTTTCAAGTTGAGCACAATCAAATTTAACAGTACCTGTACCGCCATAAATACCTGCTTGCAGATGAACATAACATTCGCTACTTACGGTAAAGGTTTGTTGTAAGCGTTGCCAACCGTCATTTATTTCGGAAAATGTACTTCCGGTTATGCCGTTTTCTTCAAAGGCTTCGCCGATTAAACCTGTATGATTATTTTCTGAATATTGTTCTACCTTTAATTTGACGCCGTTTCCGGTTATATCCGTTGCTTTAGCATATATTGAAAATGTGTATGTCCCGGCAGGAAGATATATGCTTTGCTCAATATAAGCATTACCTTCGTTTGTGTTTTTTGTAATTTGATAACAAGAATTATTTTCATAACCTTCTGTTGTTAATTCGGTATATGTATAGTTGGTGCCGGCAGTATTCCAAATAGTAGAGATTGTTCCTGTCGAAGAACCAAGTTGTGTGTTCATACCGCTGTCTCGCAGGAGGTTATTTATATATCCCTGTGTTTGTGCGCTAAGCTGTAATTGATGCTGCGTGTATTCGGAAGAATTATATGCAAATGATGAGGCTGCACCGGTATTATCAAAAGCACATACTAAATGCCCGAAATTATCAAATTGGTATGTAATTACATTATTATCATTGCTTGTATAATAATTTCCGTCAACACCGCAGTCTGTATATACGGTCGTGTTTCTGATACTGTAATCAATAGTTAATCGTTGTCCTAAGGTTTCTTCATTATTTTGAATTACCTTTTCGGTTATAGAGTTAACACGATAAAAGGATCCTATATTTGTATAATTTAAAAATATACTTTTTCCGCTGTTGCGTTCTCCTAAATAATTAAGCAAATCTCCTCCGTAGCGATATACAGCCGTGTCCGCATCGCCCACAAAAGAACTTAATTTGCCATCATCTATATAATATGAATACCATGGTTTTTGGCATGAATTATCAATTATTGCCGATAAGAGTTCATAATTGGCGGTATATTCGAAACTTATGGTATTTTCGTTAGCATCCGTAACGGAAACAAGGTATTCTTTATT
>JAZSKL010000175.1:0-9977 GCA_045534855.1 Acutalibacteraceae bacterium | reverse complement strand
AGCGGAATAGCGTTATTTACGCGGGGATCGTGAGCATCAAAGGTGATGATGTTCTTAACGCCCATACCTACAAGCTCTTGTAAAGCCATAGCACAGTCCATAGACTCACGAGTGGTACGTCTGTGCTGTCTGCCCTCATAGAGCATCGGCATAATAACGGTGATTCTTCTTGCTTTACCGCCGAAAGCAGCGATAACGCGCTTTAAATCCTGAAAATGGTCATCAGGACTCATAGGAACCGAGCGTCCGTACATCTTGTATTCAACACTGTAGTTGAAGCAGTCACAGATAATGTAAGCGTCAAGACCGCGTGCTGTGTGGTTAAGAACAGCTTTTGCTTCACCTGTGCCGAAACGGGGACAGTTAGCTCCTACAACAAAGGATTCATCGCCCTCGATGTTGCGCCATTGCTTAAGGTAGTAGTCAACCTTGGAAGCAATGTCCTCACAGCCCTTCATACTTACGATGGCAAGGTCACCGTAAGGTGTGTGCTTAAAATCAATGTTTGCCATAATAAATACCCTCCGAAAAGTATTATTTTATTCTCCATATATACTATAACATATTTTTACAGCCGAAAAAAGACTTTTTTCGAAAAAATCTTACATAATCTTTATATATATTTTTTGTGATGTTTTTAGAGTGATTATACAAAAAATAAGTGGTTGATATTTATCACTATATTTGTTATAATAAATTGAATATTTATATAATCGTAGGAGATGTGTAAAATGCCTAAAGTAACACTTTTAGCCCATACACCCGATCCCGAACGCACTGTGGCAGCTGCCGCCAAGCTTTGCTACAGTTCTTCGGGCGTTGAAGAACTGCTTGACGGACTTACCGATGAAAAGGCGGCTTCTTTTGTTGAGATGCTTTCAAGCCTTGGTCACGAAAGCCCTGTGGAGCACGTAAGCTTTACTTTCGGTATAGAGGGTGTTTCGCGTGCGCTTTTAGCCCAGATAACAAGACATCGTATTGCTTCATACTCGGTAAAAAGCCAGCGTTATGTTACTGAGGGGTGTTTTGAATATGTAACTCCGCCCGAAATTGCTGAAATACCTGAAGCCGTAAAGCTTTTTAACGATACAATGCATGCCGACCAAGCAGCTTACGATAAACTTACCGAAATACTTTTTGCAAAGCACAAGGCAAAGCTTTTATCGGAGGGTAAGGATGAAAAAACTGCCTCTCGAATGGCTGAAAAGATGGCTATTGAGGATGCGCGTTTTGTACTTCCGAATGCTTGCGAAACCAAGATGGTAGTAACTATGAATACGCGTTCATTGCTTAACTTCTTCCGTCACCGTTGCTGTACAAGAGCACAATGGGAAATACGTGATGTTGCAAATCAGATGCTCTCTCTCGTTTTAAAGGTTGCTCCAAATCTGTTCAAAAAAGCAGGGCCTTCTTGTGTTGCCGGTGCTTGCCCCGAGGGGAAAATGACCTGCGGCAGAGCAAATGAAATGAGAAAAATGTATGAGGAAATGAGAAATAATGGGTAAACTTATTGTAATAGAGGGTTTGGACGGTTGCGGTAAATCAACGCAGCTTGAGCTTTTACCGAAAAACTTGACCGATTGTGGGATAGAATGCCAAAGCGTTTCTTTCCCCGACTACGAAAGTGATTCAAGTGCTCTTGTAAAAATGTATCTCGGCGGAAAGTTCGGTGATAAGCCGGGGGATGTAAACGCCTATGCCGCATCGGTTTTCTATGCGGCAGACCGCTTTGCTTCTTATAAAACCGCCTGGGGAGATTTTTATAATAACGGCGGTACGGTGGTTGCAGGCAGATATACAACAGCTAATGCCGTTCATCAATGCTCTAAATTGCCCGAAAATGAATGGGCGGATTTCCTTGATTGGCTTTATGATTTTGAGTATAACAAAATCGCTATTCCAAAGCCTGACCTTGTGTTGTTTTTAGATATGCCCGTTGAGGTTTCGCAACTGCTTCTTTCAAACCGTTATGAGGGCGATAATGCAAAAAAGGATATTCATGAGCGCGATATCGAGTATCTTGCAAATTGTAGAAAATCGGCATTGTTTACCGCGAATTATTCAGGTTGGAAGATAATTTCCTGCGCTGAAAACGGCAAACCGCGCAGTATTTCGGATATTGCCGAGGATATTAAGCAGGCGGCACTTTCGCTGTTTTGAGGTGTGATTTATGATATATGTATTTTTAGCCGATGGCTTTGAGGAAATAGAGGCATTAGCTCCTGTTGATATTTTGCGCCGTGCCGGTTTTGAGGTAGTTACTGTGGGGGTTACGGGAAAAACCGTTACAGGCTCGCATAACATTCCTGTTGTTGCTGATATTACCTGTGATAGTGTAACAACCGATAAATTAGAGGGTGTTGTTTTGCCGGGCGGTATGCCGGGTACTTTAAATCTTGAAAAGGATGCTACTGTTAAGCGTTTGGTTGATTTTGCGGTAAATAATAAAATTATGCTCGCGGCTATTTGTGCCGCGCCGTCAATTCTCGGTCATAAGGGTATTCTTGCAGGTAAAAGTGCTACTTGTTTTCCGGGATTTGAAAATGAGCTTGAAGGAGCTGTTCTTTCAACTGACGGTGTGGTTACAGACGGTGATATTATAACAGGTCAGGGTGCGGGTGTCGCTTTGGAATTCGGTTTCGCTCTTGTAAGCTATTTAAAGGATAAAGAAACTGCCGAAAATTTGCGTATATCTATGCGTTGTATGTAGATTAAAGGGGATTTTTAATATGGATGAAAATAAAGATTTAGGCTTTCAGGTTAATTTGCCCGAGGGTGAAACCACAGAAGATGACGAATTTGTCATAGGCAGGGGATTTACCGTAGCAGAGCCGGAGGAAACCTATTCAAAAAAGTCTAATAAGGGAAACAAAAAACGCAAAAGCATTAAAAATATAATATGGATTTTATCAATTCTTATAATCTCCTGTTCTATAGCCTTTGGTGCAATATACGTTGGTGCGGATTATATGGGTATTGCTTTCGGGCGTAACGGAGAAGAGGTTACGTTTGAGGTTGAAAAAGGCTCATCCGTACAGCAAATAGCCGAGGTTTTAGAGGAAGCAGGTGTTGTAAAGTCTCCTCTTATGTTCAGGCTTTATGTTAAAATGAAGGGTTACGGCGCGCAGTTTAAATACGGCGTTTATACCGTTAAAAATGACTGTGGTTACGGCGGTGTTGCCGATAAGCTTATAACCGAGGGCGCGAAAGCGGATTCGGTAAAGGTTACAATTCCCGAGGGTACGGGTATAAACGATTATGTAAAAAATGTAAACGGTGAAAATGTTACCGTTAAGGGAATAGCAACAATTTTAGAAGAGGCGGGAATTTGCACTAAAACGGATTTCTTTGCGGCTTTAGACGAGGTTGAGCTTGAATCCGAGCTTCTTAAAAATGCAAATTACGGCAAGGCTTACTATGCTTTAGAGGGTTATCTTTTCCCTGAAACCTACCAGCTTTATAATTATGATTCCAAGGAATGTGCGCGTCTTGCTGTTAAGCGTATGATTTCCGAAAGCGAAAAGCGAATAGATGCAAAAATGTTTGCAAGAGCTAAAGAAATGGGCTATACCATGAATGAAATTCTTACAATGGCATCTATTATTCAGATGGAATCGGGACAAAACACATCCGAAATGGCAAATGTTGCGGCTGTTTTTTACAACAGGCTTAAAAGTGATTCTTTCGCAACACTCGGTTCTTCACCTACTTGCTATTATGGTAATTCTTTTAAAAACGATGACGGAAGATACGATACTTATAAGGCAAAGGGTCTTCCACCCGGACCTCTTTGTTCACCGAGTATTGATGCTATAAAAGCGGCGCTTTATCCTACCGAGGATGTACCGTATTATTACTTTGTAACTGATAGTAAGGGTAAATTTTATTTCCATAAAACATTGGCAGAGCAAAATGTAACGATAAACCGTCTTAAAAAGGATGGAAACTGGGTATATGAGTATTTTGACTAATAAAAAAATGGAGCTTTTGTGTCCTGCGGGAACCTTGCAGGGGCTTAAAACAGCGGTTGATTTCGGCGCAGATGCGGTATATATTGCCGGTAATGAGTTTGGAATGCGTACAGCCGCTGCTATGAATGATGATGCGCTTAAAGAGGGAATAGATTATGCCCATTCAAAGGGGGCAAGGGTTCATATAACCTGCAATACTATTCCTCATAACGATGAAATTAAGCGTATGCCTGCTTTCCTTGAAAAGCTTAATTCGTTTGGTGCGGATGCCATAATCGCTTCCGACCTTGGAAGTATGCGACTGATTCAGAAGTATGCTCCGAAAGCCGAGCTTCATGTTTCGGTACAGTCGGGAACTGTAAACAGCGAAACGGCAAAAGCTTTTTATGAAATGGGTGCAAAACGAATAGTTTTAGCTAGAGAATTAACGCTTGATGAGGTTGCACAAATACGCTATGAAACACCCAAAGAGCTTGAATTTGAGCTTTTTGCTCACGGTGCTATGTGTGTTTCCTTTTCGGCAAGATGCCTGCTTTCCGATTATATGACGGGGAGAGATGCTAACCGCGGTGCTTGCGCGCAGGCTTGCCGTTGGCATTATTCGCTTGTTGAGGAAAAACGTCCCGGTCAGTATTATGATATTTCCGAGGCGGACGGCGGTACTTATATTTTAAACGCAAACGACCTTAAAATGGCAGAGCATCTTGATAGGTTCAAAGAGATAGGGATTGACAGCATAAAAATAGAGGGCAGGGCAAAATCGGAGTATTACATTGCCGTTGTAACAAATGCCTACCGTGGTGCGTTGGATAGTCTTTATAATGCACAGGGTGATTGGAAATGCCCCGAATGGGTTACGGCAGAGCTTGAAAAAATCAGCCACCGTCCGTATTCTACGGGTTTCTATTTCGGCAGACCAAACGGCGAGCAGACCTATGAAAGCGCGGGATATCTGCGTGATTATTCGGTTGCCGCAACGGTAGAGGGTTACGAGGACGGTTGTATAATAGCTATACTTAAAAATAAGTTTTTGCGCGGCTGTACTCTTGATTGTTTAGAGCCTGGAAGTGAACCGTTCCTTGTTTCTACCGATGAGCTTTTTGACGGTGATAATAACCCGATAGAAGCGGCACCGAGTCCTATGATGAAGATAAAAATTCCTTGTTCACGACCTGTAAAGTCGGGTGCTGTATTACGAATGAAATGTGTTGAATAGGGTGATAGTATGGGAAATACTAAAGCAACCAACCTTAATATAATTATTGTAGGCTGTGGTAAGGTAGGAGCTGCCTTGGTTGAACAGCTTATCCGTGAGGGTCACGATATTACGGCTATAGATACCGACCCCAATAAAATTCAGGAAATAACGGGTCTTTATGACGTAATGGGTATGACGGGTAACGGCGCAAGCTATAACGTGCAGATGGAAGCAGGTATTGAAAATTGCGACCTTATAATTGCCGTTACAGGCTCGGATGAGCTTAATCTGCTCTGCTGTACGGTTGCAAAGCAGGTTGGTGACTGTGCGGCTATAGCCCGTGTAAGAAATCCTGATTACAGTAAGGAATCGGGATATCTGCGTGAAAAACTCGGTCTTGCAATGATACTTAATCCTGACCTTGAGGCGGCAAATGAGGCGGCAAGAATACTATCGTTACCTACTGCTTTGCAGGTGGAGTCCTTTGCTCACGGTCTTGCTGAGCTAATAAGCTTTACCGTGCCTGAGGGTAATATGCTTGACGGTATGTCTCTTATTGAGCTTTCAAGCAAGGTGCCTTCTGATATACTTGTTTGTGCTGTTGAAAGGGATGATGAGGTTCACATTCCGTCAGGTAACTTTGTTTTAAAGTCGGGAGATATTGTTTCGTTTACATCTTCACGTCCTGCGGCAAAGAAATTTTTGAAGCAGGTTGGATTTGTTGTAAATCAGGCAAAAAGTGTAATGATTATAGGCGGGGGAAAAACTGCATATTATCTTGCAAAACAACTGTTAGGCTCGGGAGTTTCGGTAAAAATTATCGAAAGTGACCGTGCAAGGTGTGAGGAATTAAGCGTATTACTTCCTAAAGCCATAGTTATTCACGGTGACGGTACTAACGAGGACCTTTTGCATGAGGAGGGTATTGCTTCGATGGGCGGTTTTGTTCCGCTTACGGGTATCGATGAGGAAAATATAGTGCTTACCCTTTTTGCAAACCGCGTTTCTAAAGCAAAGGTTATTACCAAAATTGACCGAATAACCTTTAAAAAGGTTATTTCTTCACTTAATCTCGGTTCGGTAATTTATCCTCATTATATTACAAGTGAGGCTATTATTGCGTATGTACGTGCGAAAAAGGATTCGGTAGGAAGCAATATTGAAACACTTAACCATATGTTTGACCAGCGTGTTGAGGCTATAGAGTTTCGTGTGGATAAACCCTGCGCTGTTACAGATATTCCACTTAAAAGTTTACAGCTTAAAAGGGAATTGCTTATTGCCTGCATAAACCGCAGAGGTTCAATTATTATCCCAAGCGGTCAGGATTGTATCAGAGTTGGAGATACCGTTATTATCGTTACAACCCATACCGGCTTTAACGATATTGAAAATATTTTGAGGTAGCAAAAAGTATGAACGGTTCAATAATTCGTTTTATTCTCGGTCAGGTAATTAAAGTAGAGGGCGTAATGCTTTGGCTTCCTGTAATAGTTGCTTTGTGTTATAGTGAATCACACGGCGTTTATTATGCTGCAATTTCTCTTTTCTGTATTGTGCTTGGCTTTTTAATGACTGTAAAAAAACCGAAAACCAATACCTTTTATCTTAAAGAAGGGTGTATAACAACTGCTTTAAGTTGGGTGTTTTTAAGCTTTTTCGGTTGTTTGCCGTTTTATATAAGCGGAGAGATACCAAATTTTACCGATGCCGTTTTCGAAACGGTTTCGGGCTTTACAACTACGGGGGCTAGTATTCTTTCAGATGTTGAAGCACTTTCTCATTGTGCGCTTTTCTGGAGAAGCTTTACCCACTGGATAGGCGGTATGGGTGTACTTGTATTTATCATAGCCATATTGCCGTTAAGCGGAGGTTCGCATATTAACCTTATGCGTGCCGAAAGCCCCGGTCCTGTTGTGGGTAAGCTTGTACCAAAGCTCAGGCATACAGCAAGAATACTTTATCTTATATATATTGCCTTAACCGTTATTCAGTTTTTACTCCTTATTGCCGGCAAAATGCCTGTTTTTGATGCGGTTACAACGACTTTCGGAACTGCGGGAACAGGCGGTTTCGGAATAAAGGGAGACAGTATCGGCAGTTATTCACCCTATATTCAATGGGTAACCACCATATTTATGCTACTGTTTGGTGTTAATTTTAATGCTTACTATTTGGTACTTTACAGGCATTTTAAAAAAGCATTTAAAATGGAGGAGGTACGTGCCTACTTTATTATAGTGCTTGCGGCAATAGGCGTTGTTATGGTAGATGTTATAAACCGCTTTTCAAGCTTTTTTGAGGCACTTCGCCATTCGGCTTTTCAGGTTGCATCAATCATAACTACAACAGGCTATTCCACTACCGATTTTAACTTCTGGTCGCAAACAAGTAAATTTGTACTTGTGGCACTTATGTTTATAGGTGCTTGTGCAGGAAGTACGGGCGGTGGAATTAAGGTTTCCCGTATAGTGATTGCCGTTAAAACCGTTTTTAAGGAGTTAGGCTCGTATATACATCCAAAAAGCATAAGAAAAATTAAATTTGAGGGCAAGCCTGTTGAACACGATGTTGTTCGTTCAATAAACGTGTTTATTATTACGTTTGTTATTTTGTTTTCAACCTCATTATTTATAATTTCTTTTGAGGGAAAGGGTATGGCAACAAGCTTTACTTCGGTTGCCGCCACAATAAATAACATAGGTCCCGGTCTTGGAGAGGTTGGCCCTATGGGTAATTTCGCCGGTTTCGGGATACTCTCAAAATGGGTTCTTATTTTTGATATGCTTGCCGGAAGACTTGAACTTTTCCCACTTCTTTTACTCTTTCATCCCGGTGCATGGAGAGATATGTTTTCGCGTAAAACAAAAGTAGAAAAATAGCAAGGAGGAGAAACATAATGAGCAAAAAGACAACAGATATAGTATCGTACATCACAATTGTAGGCTGGATTGTAGCTTATTTTGCGGGTACACGCGAGGAATCCAAATTCCATCTTAATCAGGCTTTGGTATTGGGCATTATTTCCTTTGCAGTTTCTTTGATTGCGGGAATAGTAGTAATAATTCCACTGGTAGGCGGAATTATTGCAGGAATTTTGGGTATTCTTGACCTTGGATTTTTGGCACTTGCAATCATAGGCATTATAAATGCATATAACGGCAAGGAAGAAAAGCTTCCCGTAATCGGCGGTATTAAGATTATCTGATTAAATTTTCAAGAGGCTGTTAACCTTAACGGTTTTCAGCCTCTTGATTTTTACTGTTTTATAAGCATAGGTTGGATTTGCTTTCCGATTAAAGCCGATTCAAATGTTTCGGGAATTTTAGTAAAATCGCAAACCAACGAATTGTTTTTTCCTATAGGGTCATCCTGTGTGTAGGGTACAAAAAAGATGTTTTTGGTATTTTGCAGTATTCCTATATTTTTTGCTGAAGCACCGAGAGCATCGTTTGAAGCAATTGCAATTATAACAGGTATATTGTTTCTGAGACTTGCTTTTACCGCCATTGTAACTGTTGTATCGGTTATTCCGAGTGCAATTTTCGAGGCGGTGTTTCCGGTACACGGTGCTACTATAATTGCATCAAGCAGATTTTTAGGTCCAATAGGCTCGGCTGACGGAATATCGTGGATAATGTTGTTTTCACATATCTCTATTACATCCTTTTTTAAATCCTCGGCTTTGTAAAAACGGGTATTGGTGTTCCATACTATTTCCGAAAAAATCGGTATAATGTTAAGCTCGGGTTTTTTTAGCGTCTTTAATGCGGCTACCGACTTTGCAAGAGTGCAAAAGGAGCCGCAAAACGCATACCCCACGGTGATTTTTTTCATAAAAGCTTCTCCTTTGATGTCGGATGTATTTATAGGTTATTTAGCTGTGTATTCTGATTAACTCGGCAACGGTTTCCGCTAATATTTTTCCCGCCGTTATGGGAGCTGTTTTACCCGGCAAAGAGGGTGCTTTAAGATAGTTGTAATTGCCTGAAGCCACCTTTGTTTCATCAATACAGCCTGTTGTTGAAAGGTCGATTATAAGGGCGGATGTTTCGCAGTTTTCCAAAAGAGAGGCATCTGCCGTATTAAAAATAATATCGAAACCGTTTGAATGCTTTGGAAGTTCTCCGGTGTTTAGAGTGTTAATACCGTAAGCTTCAGCAAGGGCTAAAACCTCGTTTCGTCTTGCGGCTGCTGTTACGTTACAACCTAACCCCTTTAATCTGTCGCAAAGAATTTTTCCTGTTCTGCCGTAGCCTATTACCATAACGTTACTTCTGAAAAGTGTGAAATCGGTTTTGTTTATGGCAAGTGCAATTGCGCCCTCGGCTGTTGGAATTGCGTTTTTTATTGCGTATTCATCTGTGGCACAATAATCTATACAGTTTGCAACATCAGGCTTGTAAACTCCGCTTAAAACAAGGCGGTTTCCTGCTATTTCCTCAATATAAGAAAGAGGAATGATCTTGCTTGTGAGCGGAGTGCAAACGGTTCTGCGGTCACGTGTTGCGGGAACAGGCAGTAAAAATATCTGACTTTCGGTGCAAGCGGCACAGTCGTTTTCAAAAAGTCCCAATGAATCTACTGCAAATCCCATATCCTTCAGATGTGTGTAGGCGGTACGCATTCTTGCGTCACCACCGAAAATAGTTATTTTTTTCATACTTTTTCCTCCAGAACCGCCGCAAGTTGGGCTTGTGTTGCTAAACTATGTTATATAATATGATACTTTTTTGAAAATTGTGCCGTAGGAATTAAAATTGGGGGTTTATTTTTTATTTTAAAAGCAATATAATATCTATGTATAC
>JAZSKL010000122.1:0-2811 GCA_045534855.1 Acutalibacteraceae bacterium | reverse complement strand
GCCTTTAAATTGAGTTTATTTTCTATTTTTGTAAGCTCTAAAAGCGGTGTTGAACCGATAAGCTCATCAATTCCTTTAAAAATTTTTGCCATATACAAAAACTCCTTTTATGACTTTATATAAATTATATCACTCTTAAAAAATATTGTCAATCCAATCGGATTTGCAACGCCAAAAAAATTATTTATGGTTGCTAAAATACGTGAAATATAGTAAAATAAAATGAATAATGTTTTTGGAGAAATATAAATGAAACTCGTTGATTTAAGAAAAAAGCTAATAGAAAAAGATTTTGGGTCTATGAATGACCGTCAATTTGAGGCTGTTACTACCGTAAACGGTCCTCTTTTGGTGCTTGCGGGCGCAGGAAGCGGAAAAACTACCGTTCTTGTAAACCGTATAGCCAACCTTGTGAAATACGGAAATGCTTATAATAGTGCGGATGACGGTTTTTGTTCAGAGGAAGATATTGCCGCGGCGGAGGATTACATTAAAGGTGTAGCGGAAGAGTTGCCTACGGGTATTTTTTCGGTTGATGCACCGCGCCCATGGGAAATACTTGCAATTACCTTTACTAACAAAGCAGCAGGGGAGTTGAAAGAGCGTATAAATCTGAAGCTTGGCGCAGGTGGAGAGGATTTATGGGCAGGCACATTCCACTCTATTTGCGGAAAAATACTTCGCCGTAATGCAGACCGCATAGGTTATACTTCCCATTTTACTATTTATGATACAGATGACCAGCGCAGGCTTATGAAACAGATAATGAAACAGCAAAACATAGATGAAAAGTTTTTGCCTCATAAATCTGTTTTGTCGGCTATTTCCTCGGCAAAGGATGAGCTCGTATCGCCGAAAGAGCTTGAAATAAGCGCAGGAAGTGACCCGAGAAAGCAAACTATAGCACAGCTTTATAAAGCCTATAACAAAGCTTTAAAAGAAGCCGATGCTATGGACTTTGATGATATGATAACCGAAACGGTACGTCTTTTGCGCGAAAATGATGATGTGCGTGAGTATTACGGTTCGAAATTCAAATACATAATGGTGGACGAATATCAGGATACCAACCATGCGCAGTATGTTCTTGTATCTCTTCTTGCAAGTGTTCACGGCAATCTTTGTGTTGTTGGTGATGATGACCAGAGTATATACCGTTTCAGAGGAGCAACCATTGAAAATATCCTTAATTTTGAAGAGGAGTTCAAGGGGGCTAAAACTATTCGTCTTGAGCAAAACTACCGTTCAACAGGCAATATTCTTAATGCTGCCAATGCCGTTATAAAGAATAACCGCGGCAGAAAAGGCAAAAATCTCTGGACAAATAAGGGGGACGGCGAAAAGCTTAACCTTTATACCGCGGCTGACGAGCGTGCCGAAGCACGTTATGTCGCTGATGAGATTTTAGATAGTGTGCGTTCGGGTAACAAATTCTCGCAGCATGCCGTCTTGTACCGTATGAATTCACAGTCGGCTTCTATGGAAAATGTTTTTGCAAGAAGCGGTATTTCCTATAAAATTATCGGCGGTTTCCGTTTCTTTGAAAGAAAAGAAATCCGCGATGTGCTTGCATATCTTAATCTTATAAACAATCATAATGACGATATACGCCTTCGCCGCATTATAAATGAACCAAAACGCGGAATAGGCGATACAACGGTTGGTCACGCAGCAAATATATCTGATTCGCTTGGTGTATCATTGTTTGAGGTTTTCTCTCACGCTGATGAATATGCCGCAATTTCGAGAGCAAGCGCAAAGTTAAAAGAATTTTGCAATATGATTGAGGAGCTATCAGAGAAGGTTGACCAGCTTTCAATCAGTGAGCTTTTTGAGGAAATGCTCGAACAAAGCGGTTACCGCAATGCGCTTATTTGCGAAAATACCGAAGAGGCGAGAGAACGTCTTGAAAACGTAAAGGAATTTGCATCTACAATAAAGCAGTATGAGCTTGATACAGATGAACCTATGCTTTCGGAATTTTTAGAGCAAATTGCCCTTTTTAGTGACCTTGATGCAATGGAAAACGATGAAGACCGTGTTGTACTTATGACAGTTCATTCGGCAAAGGGTCTTGAGTTTGATAAGGTTTATCTTGTTGGTATGGAGGAGGGAATCTTCCCCGGTAATCAGTCTATTTACGGCGGTGAAGCCGAAATAGAGGAGGAACGCAGACTTGCTTATGTTGCAATAACCCGTGCAAGAAAACAGCTTACAATAACCCGTGCTCAAAGCCGTTTGCTGTTTGGAAAGACAGACCGCAATCTGCCATCGCGCTTTTTAAGGGAAATACCTACAGAGCTTTGTGATGACCGCTCGCCGGTTATGACCTTTACATCATCACGCTCATTTACCGGAAATTCATTCGGCGGTGCTTCGAGCAGAAATACATTCAGCGGTTCTTCGTCATTTGGAAGCTCCGTTAGTTCTGGCGGTCCTGTTTCGTTTGCAAAGCGTCCGCCTAAAAGCGAAGAATCTTCTTCTGGGGGAAGTACAGCTTACCGCGTTGGACAAAATGTTGAGCATAAGGTTTTCGGTGTCGGCGTTATAAAGGGTGCAACTCCTATGGGCGGAGATACTCTTCTTGAGATTGCATTCCAAAAGGTTGGTATCAAAAAAATTATGGCAAGCTTTGCAAAATTAAAAGTTTTGTAATACTTTTTGAATTGCTTTTGCGTAAAATTAGTATTATAATTAAATTGTATAAATATACTGTTTGTTAACAGTTAATCTCTCTTGGCTTGGAGGAAAAAAGATGTTAGTACCGTCAAAGGTTATAAAAACTACCTCAAAAGCGGCATTGAAGGATAA
>JAZSKL010000011.1:0-4638 GCA_045534855.1 Acutalibacteraceae bacterium | reverse complement strand
TTTCTCGGGCGGTCTTACCTCAAATCATACTCATATCGGCGGAAAAGGCGATACGTGCGGCATCTGCATGGCTATCGACCCCGCTATTTTCGGTGACAGCAAGGCAATGGAGGAACGCTTCTCAACATTCTTGCAGGAGCTTCGTGATGCTCCTAAAGCCGAGGGTTGTGAGCGTATTTATACTCATGGTGAAAAAGAAATACTTGCCTACGCAGACCGTATGGAAAATGGAATTGATGTTAATATAAATACGGTTGCTGAAATGAAAAATCTTTGTGATTATCTTGGTATGGATAGTGTAAAATACCTTGGTGATGTTGATTTTTCGAATGCAAAACAGAGCTCCTACAAATAATTAAACAGGTAAAATGAAAAACGGCTGTCTCGATTGAGACAGCCGTTATCTATATAAAGGGGCATAACCGGTAGTTTGCAGACATATTTAAAGATGCCGCCGGTACGCAGGATATCCTAATTCGGCCCCTGCAACAATATATGCCGAATTAAACTAATGGTGACTTACGTATAAATAAAATTCCCAAAGTATCTGCACCGCAGTGAGCAGATACGGTACAACCGGCACGTGTCATAAATACTTCCTTGAAAATTCCTTTAGATTTAACAAGCTCAACAAGCTCATCAACAAGTGTAGAATCACAGCCTGCATGGGTGATGAAAACACGGTCACAAACTATATCATCAGGATTGCTTAATTGTTCTTCAATGTATTCTTTTAACACATTTGGATACTTGCCGCGGTATTTTTTGCGAACATCCATTTTTCCGTCTTTAACCTGAATACAAGGCTTTAATTTTAAAAGGTTTGCGCCAAGCATAGCAAGTGCAGAGCATCTTCCGCCTTTGTGCAGATATTCAAGATTATCAATAACGAATGATGCATCAACGCAAGGAATAAGTTCATTTAATTTTTCGATAATATCAGTAGCTTCCATACCGCTTTGTGCCATCTCTGCGGCGGCAAGCAAAAGCAAACCTCCGCCGGTTGAAAGATTACGGGAATCAACAACGAAAACATTCTCAAATTCTTCAGCCGCAAGGCGTGTATTGTTAAAATTAGAAGACATTTCCGAGCTGATTGTAAAGTGAATAACAGTTTTGCCTTCCTCTACTAACGGACGGAAAAATTCTATACAGTCATCAATGTTTGATGCATTTGTTTTAGGAAGCTGACCGGTTTTTTCGTGGTGTGCATATATATCATCAGGTGTAAGGTCAACACCGTCAGTATAAAGCTTATCACCCAAAACAACACCAAGAGGTAACAGCTTAATGCCGTAACGCTCACGAAGCTCGGGACTTAAATCAGAAGTGCTGTCACTGGTAATAATTATATTGCTCATAATTTCAAAAGCTCCTTTGTTTAAACTTTTAAAACATTTTAACACAAAATCTGTCAATTTACAATGTTTTTTTAAAAATTAACAAATTAGTAAAATAAAAAAACAAGCCTTAAAATCAATAAAGACTTAAGGCTTGTTTTTAGTTAGGTTATAAATTAGTTTTTGATACCAAATTTTGCAAGAAGGTCGGGCTTAAGAGCAAGTACGCAACCTGCGGCAACAAAAATAAGCTCAAAATACCAGCATACAGCGGGGTGAAGGGAGGCAGAAGCACCAAATCCGGATTCGCTTGAAACACCACCGATAAGTATACAAAGAACAAAAAGTGCCATAACGCCGAAATATGCAATAGAAGCAAGCTTGTCAATATCAAGCTTTAAAGCAGGTAAAAGCTTTTTGAAATCAACAAAAAGTGTAGCTATATAAGCTAAAAAAACAACGATACCTAAAATGCAGAATATTTTTGCAAAAAGAAGGAAGAAAGAAATACGACCGTTATCACCGTCAATCAAAGAAGAAACTGCATCTGAAAAAATACCGTAAGAGTCAGAATAAGCAGTTCTTCCGCCGTATTCTACAGAGTAGCCTATCATAGGCAAGAAACTGAAAATGAAAGTTATAAGAGCGAGTCCTGCGCTTATAAGTGCAGAAACACCGGGGATTTTAACAATACCGCCGGCAAGGGGAGATGGTGCAACAGGCTGTTGAGCCTGTGCATTAAACTGATATCCACAATTAGAGCAGAAAGTAGCACCGTCTTGTAACTGAGTGCCGCAATTTTCACAATACATAATGTATTCCTCCTGATTTTTCAAATGATTTTTTAAAAGATTAAAAGCCGCCAAATTGACGGCTTTTAAAGATGTAATTTAAATTACTTCTTAATAAGCTTTGAACCGATAGCGGTTACAACTGCATAGAAAACGTATTTTGCAGTTGTTGCAATAGCACCTGTGAAACCGTTCAAGAATACTCTGAACTCGCTGGTGTAAGCATCAGAAGCGTTAACGATAGCCATAATGAAGTAATAAAGGAAACCTACAGCAGCAAGAGCGAGGAATACGATCATTGCTACGTTAAGTAAGCCTACAACAACATCGGTAAGGCTCTTTGCAGGTCTTGCGTAACCCATAGGCTGTTGATACTGGGGAGCAGCAGCCTGCTGAGCAGAAGCCAAAGGAGTACCGCAGTTTGAACATACGTTAGCAGTGTCAGGTAATTGAGCACCGCAAGTACTACAGAATTTTGCCATAATAAATCCCATCCTATAAAAAATTTTTTAACGAAGGAAATACAATATTTTCTTCATTTGGTAAGATTATAACACAATAGGTTGAAAAAATCAATATGTTTAGCAATAAAAATCATAAGATTTAGCAATAAAATTCATAAGATTTTTTTGTTTAAAATTCCTATACAAAAGTCTTTTTCGGAGGAAACGATTTTTACAGGTAAAAGCTGTCCGTGTATATCAATATCGCATTCAACCTTTACTAATGAATAATTTGCGGTATATCCTTGTGCATAACCGTCCTCGTATGTTTCAAACAAAACGTCATATTCTTTACCGCAAAGCAAATTTAAAAACTCTTTTTCACTTTGGGAGGTTACATTTATCATTTTGTGGCTTCGTTCTTGCTTTACAGCATTTGAAACTTGTGATTTAAGTGCAGCTGCAACAGTACCGCTTCGCCTTGAATACATAAATATATGCGATTTAGCAAAGCCGATTTCTTTTGCGAAGTTAAGGCTTTTTTCAAATTCTTCATCTGTTTCACCGGCAAAGCCTACCATTATATCGGTTGTGATAGCGGCATCGGGAAACATTTTTCGTATTCTTGTAATCAAATCACGGTAAAAATCGCTGTTATAGTGGCGGTTCATCCTTTTAAGGGTTTCATCGCATCCCGATTGCAAAGATAAATGAAACTGTGGGCAGAATTTCGGCTGTTCACTTAATCTTTCGAGCATTTCGTCAGTTATATGGTCGGGTTCAAGTGAGCCGAGCCTCACCCTTAAAATGCCCTCTGTTTTACAAACCGCATCAACGGCATCACATAGATCATAGTCCTCATCCTTGCCGTATGCCGAAAGGTTAATTCCAACCAAAACAATTTCTTTAAATCCGTTTTTGCTTAAATTATATGCTTCTGATTTTATGCTTTCAATACTTCTTGAGCGGACTCTGCCACGAGCTTTCGGAATTATACAATAGGAACAGAAACGGTCACACCCGTCCTCAATTTTCATATATGCGCGTGTGCGCTCGCAAAAAGAAGAAATTTCAGGGGTGTTGAAATGCTCACCGTTTGCATGTGGTGCGATTTTTACTATCTGACCTTGAGAATGATTGTAAGTCAGCGCGGTTTCAACAATAAGCCGGTGGTCACAATTTCCTATTATTATGTCCGCCTCAGGAAGACTTTCTGATATTTCCGGAAATGCCTGTGCCATACAACCTGTTAAAATTAAAATGCAATCAGGGTTTTCGCGGCGGCATCTTCTTATAAGCTGTCTGGTTTTACGGTCGCTTTCGGCAGTTACGGTACAGGAATTGATAACTATAATGTCAGCTTCATTTGCATTTTCGGCATTTTGGTGACCGCCTGCATTAAAAAGCTCGCGCATACTTTGCGTTTCGTATTGATTAACCTTACATCCTAATGTATGAAAATAAATCTTCATAAAAAACTCCATTTTAAATCAAGCATTTACAACAATTATAAATTAAAAAATAGTTTAATTCAAGTTTTATCGCAAATTTTTTAATAATTGCTTTTATTTTGAGTTAAAAAATGTTACAATAATAAGCGGAAGTGATAAAATATGGAAAATATTAAAGTTCAGGCGTATAAAGCCACTAAAGAAATAATAGAAGCCGCAAAGCTTAAAAAGGGACAAATTCTTGTTGTAGGTTGCTCTACCAGCGAGGTTCTTGGTAGTAAAATAGGAAGCAATTCTTCTCCCGAAACTGCAAACGCTGTATTTTCGGGGATAATGGATGCTGCAAATGAGGTCGGTGTTTTTGTTGGGGCGCAATGCTGTGAGCATCTCAACAGAGCAATTATTATTGAACAAAAAGCGGTTCCTTTGGCTGAGATTGTAAATGTAAAACCTCAACCGAAAGCGGGCGGTTCTTTCGCAACTGCGGCATTTAATTCCTTTAAAGAACCTGTTGCTTTGGAAGAAATAAAAGCTGATGCAGGTATTGATATAGGCTTTACTCTTATTGGAATGCATCTTAAAAAAGTAGCAGTACCTGTAAGACTTAAAAATA
>JAZSKL010000032.1:0-4900 GCA_045534855.1 Acutalibacteraceae bacterium | reverse complement strand
CTTGGCTCACAGAGCGACATGGCTACGATCCGACTTGGTTTAATCTTTAACTAATTAACCCATCCGGACCGGCCGGAAAATTATCTGACCGGTTCGGATTTTTTCTAAAGCGAAAGACTGCAAACAAGCCTATTGTTTGTGTTCTTTTGTTTTAGAATTTTAACTTTTTTGGGGGAGGTTGCTTTATGGCAGAGCAATACGCCATTCAAACCAAGGGTATTACTAAAACCTTTGGCAGTGTTGTAGCCAATAAGGATATCGATATCTCGGTAAAACCGGGAGAAATCCTTGCGCTTTTGGGTGAAAACGGTTCGGGTAAAACAACGCTTATGAATATGCTTTCGGGTATCTATAAGCCCGATAAGGGAAGCATTTTTGTAAACGGTAAAGAGGTAAATATAAATTCTCCCGAGGATGCAAAGCGCCTCGGTATAGGAATGGTGCATCAGCATTTTAAGCTTGTTGATGTTTTTTCTGCGGCGGATAATATCTGGATGGGTAAGGAAAAGCCCGGTTTTGTTTTAAAGAAAAACCGTTACGATAAAATCGCCGAGATAGCAGAAAAATTCGGTTTTAACCTTGACCCACGCAAAAAGGTTTATAATATGGCAGTTTCGGAAAAGCAAACGCTCGAGATTGTTAAGGTGCTTTATTACGGCGCAAAAATAATCATTCTGGATGAGCCTACCGCTGTTTTAACGGTTCAGGAAACGAATAAACTGTTTGACGTTCTTCGCCGTATGAAAGAGGATGGGCACGCAATTATCATCATTACCCATAAGCTTAATGAGGTTATGGAGATTTCCGATCGCGTTGCGATTCTTCGTAAGGGTGAGTATATCACAACGGTTAATACTGCCGAAACCACAGAGCAGGAGCTTACCGAGCTTATGGTTGGCAGAAAAATTGACCTTAATATTGCTCGTCCCACAGTTGAAAAAACCCGTCCGCTTTTAGAGGTGCGCGATGTTACAATCTGTAATGATGAGGGCGCGGTTGCAATAGATAATGTAAGTTTTTACATCCGCGGCGGCGAAATTTTAGGTGTTGCAGGTATCGCAGGATGCGGCCAGAAGGAGCTTTGTGAGGCTATTGCAGGTCTTCGCCTGATAGAAGCGGGTCAAATGATACATAAGGGCGAAAATATTGTTGGTCTTACACCTAAACAGATTTTAGAAAAGGGAATTTCTATGTCCTTCATTCCCGAGGATAGACTTGGAATGGGTCTTGCCCCCTCAATGTCTATAACCGATAATATGCTTCTTAAAAATTACCGTGACGGTAAGGTGCTGTTTGTTGACAGAAAGCGCGGCAGACGTGAAGCAGAGCAGGTTATAGCCGATTTGGAGGTTGTAACCCCCTCAACCGAAACTCCCGTTCGCCGTCTTTCGGGCGGTAACGTTCAAAAGGTGCTTTTGGGACGTGAGATAAAATCAGGTCCTAATGTTATAGTAACCGCTTATCCTGTGCGAGGACTTGATATCAACTCCTCCTATGCTATTTACGATATACTTAACGAGCAAAAGATGAAAGGTGTCGGAGTGCTGTTTGTAGGTGAAGACCTTGATGTTATGATGGCACTTTGCGATAAGATTTTAGTGCTTTGCCATGGTAAGGTTATGGGTGTTGTTCACGCCCATAAAACAACCAAGGAGGAATTAGGTCTTATGATGACCGGTGCCTTGGATTTGAGCGGAAAATATGAGGACAAGCCTGCAGGAATTGCAAGCGACTCATTTTTTGAAGAAAACAATAATGAAGGGCAGGTGTAAGTATGGGCTTTCATATAGTAAAACGTGATAATTGCCCTGTTTGGAAGCGCTGTTTGTTTTATGCAGTTGCAATTGCGGCGGCTCTTACCTTGGGCGGAATATTGCTTTTGGCAATAGATGTTAATCCGTTTGAGTATTATTATCAGATGTTTACAATGGGTATTATAGAAAACTATTACCCTGAAAACATTTATATGAACTATCTTAAAATGTTCGTGCCGTTGGCTCTTACTGCAACTGCGCTGTCTTTGGCGTTTAAAATGCGGTTTTGGAATATCGGCGGTGAGGGTCAGTTTATTATGGGCGCTCTTGCGGCGGCTATAGTTGCCTTTAAATTAGGTCCTGATGCAGGAAACGGCATAACGCTTATTGTAATGTGTCTTGCGGCAATGCTCGCGTCAGGCGCTTACGGTCTTATTGCCGCTGTTTTAAAGGTTAAGTTCGGTACTAACGAAACACTTATGACCCTTATGATGAACTACATTGCGCTTTATCTGCTTTATTTCATTGCCGATACGAAAGCGGGCTGGAATTTCTTCCTTGACCCTGAATCAAACCGTCCTAAATTTGCAAGCTTTTCGGAGTTTGCGGCTTTCCCGACAATAAAAATAGGCGAAGCGTTTGAGCTTAATATAACGGTAATACTTACCTTGGTTGTAGGTGCGTTGATATTTGTTTATCTTCGCTATACAAAGCAGGGCTATGAAATAGGCGTTATAGGCGATAGCGAGGGAACAGCAAAATATGCAGGTATGAAAACTCGGAAAATTATTTTGAGAACGGTATTCTTATCTGCGGCTCTTATCGGTCTTGCGGCTGCGTTCAAGGTTGGAACTGCGGGAATTTTATCCAAGGATGACCTTACAAATTCCGTTGGTTGGACAGGCATTATAGTTGCCTGGCTTGCACAGCTTAATACCGTTATGATATTCGTGGTATCGGCACTTATTTGTGTGTTGCAGTTTGGTTCTGTTCAGGCAAATGCCGAATTCGGTCAGGTTGATTCAAGCTTTGCAAATATGCTTCAGGGCGTAATACTGTTCTTGATTTTGGCGGCGGAATTCTTTATTCGTTTCCGTATAGCACGCTCAAGAAAGGCGGATAGCAACAATGGATAAAATCAGCGTTATAGAATCTTTTATTTATAATATTATTATCTGGAATATTCCGCTTCTTTACGGTACTGTCGGAGAAATAGTTGTTGAAAAATCAGGAAGCCTTAACCTCGGTGTAGAGGGTACAATGGCAGTGGGCGCAATTTTCGGCTACCTTGCAGGCTGTTATGCGAACAGTATGGGACTTGGCATTTTAGCCGCATTTTTAACGGGTGCACTTTGCGGTCTTTTGTTCGCAATACTTACCGTTTCATTGCAGGCAAATCAGAATATTACCGGTCTTACCCTTACAACCTTTGGTCTTGGCGTGTATTTCTTTGTCGGCAACGGCGTAAAAGCTTCAGGCTGGCCTACAATGAGCGAGAGCCTTTCAAAGGGTTTTGAGGATATCGAAATACCGCTTCTTTCGGAAATTCCGATAGTAGGAAAAGGTCTTTTCAGTCATAATTTCTTGGTTTATTTGGGCATTATAATCGCAATATTTATGTGGTGGTATTTAAAGCATACTCCGCTTGGCTTAAAGCTTCGCTCGGTTGGTGAAAATCCTGCCGCAGCAGATTCGGTTGGTATAAATGTTAAGCGTATGAAATATACCCATATCTGCATCGGTTGCGGAATTATGGGTATCGGCGGATATTATATGGGTCTTAATATGTCGGGCTCGTTTAACAGCATCTGCTGGATAAACGGCTACGGTTGGATAGCTGTTGCTTTGGTTATCTTCGCTAACTGGAGTCCCGCAATAGCAATTCTCGGAACATTCGTATTTGGTATCTTCAATACCTTAAAGGTTTCTCAAAGCGGTCTTTCTCACGCTTTCCCATCGGCTCTCGGCTGGCTTTCGGATATTCCGTCACAGCTTTATGATGCTTTGCCGTTTATAATTACTGCGGTAGTGCTTATTGTTACCTCTATACGCAATAAACGCGGAAGCAGCGGACTCCCCGCATCGTTGGGACTAAACTATTTCCGAGAGGATAGATAAGGTGGCAAAATGTATAATATCAATAAAAGACCTATTACCGCAGGTCTAATTATCGCTGCTGTGAGTAGTTTTTTTCTGGCAGCTTATGCATTGATAAGTGAATTGTATTATTTATTCACTAAAGTAGAGTATTTATTTGAAACTACAACCATTAACAACGTCTTAACAGCGCTTGAACTTTTTGCGTATTTAGGCTACTTTGTTTCGTTTTTGTTGTTCGGTATTTTTATTTTTGTAGGCTATCCTCAAAAAAGAAATGGTTTGCTGTATACATCGTTGATAGCGCTTATGCTAATCAACATTATGCGATTTGTACCCCAGTTGTGTTGGTTTATTTTATATTCGGCAAAACAACAAATTTTTTATGTGATATTATTCTTTTTTAATGCGCTGCTTCTTTTGTTAACAATAATATTTATAAAAATCGAGAAAAATATTCCCGTTTTTATCATTTCTTTGGCTTTGATGTTTTTGTCATTGGTTATTACATTTTTTGTTCAGGTGAAAGAAAATAATTTTGCTTACTGTATAGCGATAAGTTTCTTTTCTACAACTGAATATTTACCGCTTTTGTTGTTTTCTATATGTGGATTTAAAAATGCTAATGCTTTCCCATACGCTTGTAATCCGCCTGTATATTATCAGCAATATACAAATTCTTATTATCAAATACCGCAGTATCAAAACACACCGCCGATTGTGCAGAATACATTTCAAGCGGGTAATATTCAAACACAAAAAAATAATCAATCAAATGATATTAAAGGTGAAAAAATAAGTAGATAAAAATCAGAAGAAATGTTTACTATTTAAGTTTAGATTTAGTGATATTTTACTGGTATAATTAGTAGGGGAGGGCTTTAACGCCCTCCCGTTTGTTTTATGAATGATGAAAATTGAATAAAAAAATAAATAGTACAAAATCAAGGCGAAGCATTGTATATCATCAAAACAAAGGTTTGTATATCATCAGCGGCAAAGGCGCTGTATCTCATCATTGCGAAAGAAAATACACCCTACGGGTGATG
>JAZSKL010000196.1:0-5715 GCA_045534855.1 Acutalibacteraceae bacterium | reverse complement strand
CTTGGGGTAACTAATACATATCCTCTTTCCTTTAATTCGGGTAAAATTTTATCAAGAGCTAAAAGTGTACGCTCGGTAACGTGCAAGCAGGCAACCGCACCGTCACAGGCTGTTGACAAAACCGCATTTGCAATAAATTCGGGAGTAGAGTTATTATCCCAATCACTTCCGCCATCTATTCCATTACCTAATAACGCAAGATTAAGCTCCCTTGCAACATCCAGAACCTCATCGTTAAAGGTTATAAAAGGCAATCGTGCGGTAGTTATTTTGTATCCTATTCGCTTTTCAACCTCTTTTATCGGGAAATCAAGCTCAAATGTAACCTCATTACGGGTTTCAAGCTTTTCAAGACGCGGATGAGATTTAGAATGCGAGGCAAGCTCACAACCGTTTTTAACCGCATATTCAAGCATATATTGGGTATCATCATTTATAAAATCGCCAACAACTGCAAAGCCTGCCGAAAATCCAAAGCTTTTAAATTTATCAACTATTTTACACATCGGCTCACGCGGTCCGTCATCAAATACTATCGTCATATATTCAGGCATATATATTCCCCCAAAAACTATTTTTAACAATTATAACGCTTCTATTTATATTTTTCAAGGCGAAAAATCGGTTGGAGGTTTAGATAACAGTATTATATTTTCCCATAGTAAAGATGCTCTGTGCTTTGACAAAGTATTCTGCTCTTTATCCTCTTTAAAGATATAGTAAATGTTAAAATGTTCTCTGCCGTTAGGTGTAAATGTCACATAAAATACCTCCATTCGTAAGTCAAATAATTATTTAAAATAATTCCAATAATTATATTTTGTTTCTGTGCAGTTTGGTACGGGCCATTGACTGTTTTCCCAATCATGATTATATTCCTTCATTTTTGCAGAGGTCAAATTGAAATAATAGTGATAAGCTGCTCCCTCTTCGCCACCAATTGGGTCATCGAAGGTTACATCGCACATATACCATTCGCCGTCAAGTTGAACACAGTTCCATTTATGTCCTCCGCCTGCAGTTCCCACCACACCTGTGCAGTTGATTCCGGCATATAGGCAAAGTGTCTGAAATGCTTCGGAATAGGATTCGCAAACACCTATTTTGTTCACCATAATACCGTATGCGGTCCAGTTATCATTTGCAAGTCCGTCCCACTGGGCAGAGAGGTTATAGTGGCTGTCTGCAAGTATGCGGTCATATATAAGCTTTTCTTTCCAAACATCGGGTGCATTTGCAGGTATAGTGCTTAAAATACGGTTTACTTCTTTTTCAAAGGTTGCTTTTTTAGCAATAATTTTATTTTTAAGTTCCTCGGTCATATTCCCATAACCAGAACCGCAGTATTCACCTTTTGTTCTGCTTACAGAGTAGGTTATAATCAGACTGTCATCGCTGCCAGCATTATTATATATTCCAACCGAATTTCCCAAATAAAAATGCTCGGGGTTGTCAAACATATAAAGATAATAGATATAATAGCCTCTGTTTTCAACCATTTCAGCACCGATATATGCCCTATCTTCAAGGTTGTTTACCGCTTTATCTATTGTTCTGTACCAACCTTTTTTCTCCTCATCAAGCACAGAATAAAGGTATCTTTCGGTATAGGGTAATTTTTTATGCTTTTGGTTAGTGGTATAGGTATAAGTCGGTTTCTTTTCCTCTTCTTTTTCGGGAACTGTCGGTTTTACTTCGGGTTGAGGTTCTGGTTGGGGCTCGGGCTCGGGCTGAATTTCAGGTTCGGGTTGTGGCTGTGGTTGAGGTTGAGGTTCGGGAGTTGGCTCTTCTATACTTTCATCAATATCGGGCTCTACTTCCGGAGTGGGTGCGGGATTAGGCGTTGGAGTTGGAGTTGGGTTTGGTGTAGGTGTGGGTTGCGGTATTGTGTCAATAGCAGGTATTGCAGGTTTTACAGTTTCATCTTCCGAAGGAGTTTTTAAATCTACCGTAATAGTACCGTCTACGCTTTCGGTTAAAGTTGTTTTGTATCCCATATCGTCCATTTTATCAACAAATTCATCAAAGCTTGAAACATCTTCAAAGCTGTTTTCAATTTGCATATCTAATGAATTATCAATTTGGTTCAGTTCCTCATCATCTGCTGCGATTGTACTATCGTTTTTAGCCGCAATTTTGGCAGTTTGCTTTTTACCGCAAGCAGTAAGCGATAAAATAAAAGTGAGTGTTAAAATGAGTGCTAAAAGTTTTTTCATGGTAAAAAATCCCCTTTAATAATGTTTTTTGACTCTTTTTTGTCCTTACACTAATAAAGGGGATTTAAGATTCAATTTGGTTTTATATTTTTAAAATTTTTATTTTTTTAAATATGAAACAATTTGCCATGCTGTATATTGTCCATTGTTTGTTCCATAAACCTTTGCTTCTATAGTCATAGTTTCCCATCTGTCAGCAACCCAATAATCGCCTGTAGCCTCATTATAATAGTAGTCTGCGTTTTTATCGGTAGGTTTTTGTGACGAAGCGCTATACCAAGCTATATCAATCTGATACTTTGTGGCACTAAGCTCGGTGTATCCTTTTATTTCCGGATGATAATCATCTCCTGCGCCACCTTGTTCTATAACGAGTATAATATCTTCTCCACCACTTGCCGGCACATATCCTGCTTGAAACAGTCCTGCATACGGGTCATATTCATACAAGTGTGAAAAATCATACTCTTTTCCAAAAATATACTTTGCCTCGGAAACAATAACGCTTATTGGAATTTCATAGTAAATTGCCGTATCGGTTTTTTCAGTTGTATACTTTGATCTATCAATACCATAAAACACAAACCAAAACACATTAGAATATGAAAGTTCGCTTGCGTTTGTGAAATTTGGTAATACGGAATTTCGAAGTCTGGAAACATAATCTTCTGATATATTTACTACTTGAGCCGGTGCGGTTGTTAGTGTTCCATTTGTTCCTTGATTTGGAGATGTATTGGATTGCGTATCATCATAATTATTGGAACCGGATTCATTTTCAACGGATTCATCACCGTTTCCGTCAGATTCATCATTACTACCGTACTCAACCTTTTTCCCATTTACCGTAATATTTTTATTATCCGAGCTTTTTGCAATAAGTATTAAATCTTCTTCTGCGGTGTTTCCCGTAAGATTTATTTTATTTTTAGTACCGCTAAAGGTATCACTATAATACCATTCTAAGCTTTTATCAAGTGTTGCGTTTATTTCAACATCGCCCTCTAAAGAAACGCAATCCCTGAATGCAAGCATAATTCTTTTCACATTTTTAGGTATTACTGGTGCCGCTTTAAGCGAAGTACACTCATAAAAAGCAGCCGTCATTGCCGTTATGGTTGATGGGATTTTGGGAGCATCGGTCATATTTTTACAGCCGAAAAATGTTGCATACAGCGTTTTTATGGGCTTGCCGTTAATTTTTGATGCAATTTTGCCATAGGTCTGCTTTGTCTGGTCTTTAACTATAACCGACCAGCTTTCAAACGCATCGCTTTCTATAAGTCCGCTGTCACCGCTGTCAAAACTGTCTTTCCACAAATACCATTCATCTATATTATCCGAATTTTTTGCATATACACATTCATAGCCGTAAAGGTAATCGCCGTATTCCACCTTATCGCCTGCGGTACAAGTTTCAGGGAAGCTCTGCCCTGCCGTAAGAACAGTACCATCAAACAAGGTATAGATACAGCCCTCGGGTATAATACCTTCTAAAACAAGCTCTTCGTTTTCATCCTTTACTTCTTCACCTGAATTACCATTATCATCAGAAGAAGTAACCGTTTGTTTATCTGCAGGGGCTTTTTTATCGTCATCGTTTGTTAGAATAACTGCGGCAGTAGTACCGCCTATTGCAATAGATGCCGCAACAATACCCGCAATAATTTTGGTAACAAGCGGTAACGCGGCAATTTTTGCGCCTATTCCCACCGCTGTTGCAGTAGTTGTTACTGCTGTTGCTGTAACGGCTGCTGTTGTAGCTGTTGCAACAGTAATGGAAGTACCTGTTGCCGTACCAACACCCTCGGCAATAATCTTTGCAGAATTAAGCGGTATACCGCCCTTGAAAGAGCTCTCGAAAAGCCATTTGAAGAATGGAAAGAACGGAAGAGCGTGCAGTTTGATATTGTTTTTCTTTTCGTATTCTTCAACGCTCATTTTAATTGCTTTACGGGCATAATTAAGACGGCTTTTAACCGTACCCTCGGATACTCCCTGTATCTCTGCAATCTGTCTAACTGACATTTCATCAAAATAATACATCATTGTAGCAGAGCGCTGTTCTTCGGATAATTCATCCAAAATTGCCAAAACGGTCTTTTTAAAGTCAGACTTATCTAATGCTTCATCAGGAATAAACTCGGCATTATCTTCCTCTAAAGTATCAAAAACGGTATTTCCATCTTCATCCTCATCCACAAGCACATCTTTTTTCTTTTTAAAATAACGGGTACATTGATGATATGTAATCTGCTTTGCCCAAGTAACAAAAGCGGCAGGTTCTTTCAAATTTGAAAGGGTATTTATAATCTCAACAAATGCTTCTTGTGTAACATCAAGTGCGGTTTCATCGTCTTTTACAGTCTTTAATGCAAAATAATATAAATCATTGTAATACTCATTAAAAAGAGTATTTAAAGCATCGTTATCTCCGTTTTGCGCCGCGCTGACGGTTGATATTAGTTGTTCTTTTTCCATTATAACCCCTACTTTTTTACGCAACAAAAGGGGTATAAGACCCCTTTTGCTAATATACATTTTTTAAAATTTAATAATTAAACATTAAGCAAATTAACAATTCTTCTTATCTGCTCACCGCCCAATATTTGCGGACGGTTTGTTATATAAGCACAAATATCATAAGAACTGTTTGCCAAAGCTGAAAATACAGGAGTATCAGACGGCGTGCCGACAAGCTGAATAGCTGTATCAGGATTTGAAAAATAAACCATACTTTCTATATGAACATTTACCCCATTGCTTCTTATATAGTTTGCCAAGCGGTAAACATGGGTTCTAACCTGTTTAATCGGGTTATAGAAGTTTCTCGAATACGGTGTTCCCTGCTGACCGATTTTTCTCTGTGTCCATTGTGGGTTATCAAAATTTCCAACAACAGTACCGTTCATATTTTTGGTTTCAATAATAAACACACCGGTAGGACCAACAACAACCATATCGATTTCGCTCATTTTTCCGTCATAGGCAACTCTCACATTTTGAAAACCGCAATAGTAATCAGGCAAAGAACGGATAATATCTGCTGTTGTTTCTTCTCCGGCAATACCCGAATGCAAAGCGCTTGCTTTTTGTGAGAAAAATCCACCTACACCACCGCCGCCAAGAAATCCTATCATACAAACCGGTGAAAGTGCAAAAGTAAAAGTCATCGCACACACACCAAAAAATATAAAACTTATGCCGCAAACTATAAATCCTATTATTGCTATATTTCTTGACTTTGTATATTTTTCGATTAAATCGTTAGTCTTTTTAACTACCTGTGCCATTATTATTTCTCCTTAATAAGATTTATTTAATGTCTTGCAGAAAAAGTAGCGTCTAAATCAAGTGATGACATATCAACGCTTGTAGCCTTTATTGCATCACCGCTAAAGGTAAAGGTATGTCTTATATAAGCACGTTGATCAATAGTGAAATTCTGCTCACCAAAATCACCGCTTGCAATAACTACACCATTTTTATCACTAATTGT